>JAXDPC010000304.1:0-15095 GCA_034668525.1 Sphingomonadales bacterium | reverse complement strand
TGCTGGCGCTGGCGGCGGTGCTGCTTTCGATCCCCCTCGCCATCACCTTCATCCAGACCGGCCTGGTTCCCCGCTTCCCGACCGCGATCCTCGCCACCGGCCTGATGATCCTCGCCTCCATGAGCTTCATGTGCGGGCTGATCCTCGACACGGTGGTGCGGGGGCGGCGCGAGGTCAGGCGGCTCTTCTACCTGAGCTTCCCGGCGCCGGGGGCGGAAGGCTAGGGTTCACGCGGAGGCGCGGAGGCGCGGTATGGCACGGTCTCGGCTTCGCTCGACATGGCATCTCGACTTCGCTCGATGCGAACGGGATGTGGAGCATGGCCCGCGGGCGGTTTTCGGGCCCTGGGCGGCGGGCGCGGGGCGCTGACTGGTTTGCGCGGAGGCCCCGGAGGGGCGCGGATCCTTCTCTAGTGTTGGCTGGCGACAGAGCGCAGAAGAGGCGGACGATGCGATTCCTGCTGCCGAGCCTCGTCTGCCTTGCCCTTGCCGCCTGTGGGCCGGACGCTCAGCCGGGCGGCAATCGGGCGCCGCCGCCGGGTAACGCGGCCGCCGCCGTTGCGGCGCCTGGCGCGGAGCTGATGCCGCGGGTGGTCGCGGCGATGGCGGCACTGGGGATCGATCCGGCCTCGTCGCAATTCTCGAACCTTCGTTCGGGCTCGGCCGGCGCGATCTGCGGGTCGGTCGCCGTCCGGGGCCCGGACGGCACGCAGGCGCCGCCGGTGCCCTTCCTGGTCCCGCCCGAAGGCGCGGCCATGGTCAGCGCGACCGCGGAGCTCGGCTGGGACGTGCCCGAGGATATGTTCCCGCCTACTTATGCGCGCTGGTGCGCGACGCCCCGGGAGCTCGAGGAGATGCGCGCCGCGATCGCGGCCGCGCCGGCCCCGCCGCCGGAGGAGGAGCCGCCCCTCGCCGATGAGGAGCCCCCCTCCGGCGAGGAGCCGGGCCCGGCGCCTGCGCCGCCGCCGCCGCGCGCGGCGCCCCCGGCCGCGCGGCCGCCGGTGCCGAAATGGGAGCCGGCCGACCCCAGCGACGTGTCGTTCACGAACCAGGTGCGGCGGCCGGATCGGTGAGGGCGGATGGGCATCGCATCATGGTACCTCGGTGCGGGCTCGAGGCGTTGGGTTCGCGCGGAGGCGCGGAGGCGCGGAGGAGGGGGCAGTGGAGGGGGCGGATCCAGTTCAGCGGATTTTGCGTATTTCGTGGCTCGAAATTGCGTTAAACGTGCAGCATGGCCGCCCGAGGCGACTATAAGGTGGTGATTGAGCCGCTTTCCGAGGAGGATGGCGGCGGTTTTCTGGCGACGGTGCCGGAGCTGCCGGGCTGCATGTCGGACGGGGAGACACGGGTCGAGGCGCTCGCCAATGTCGAGGATGCGATCGCCACCTGGATCCATTGCGCGGGGAAAAAGGGGACAGTTACGTAACTATCCCCTTTGAGCCTATGGGGGACAGGCGCACAGGCTGTCCCCTCAGCGGGCGCCGAGGGCGCGGAGGCGGGCGGTGAAATCGCGCGCGGCGGCGGCGAGGGCGGCGAGGCGGAAGGCGGCGGCGCGGCGCGGGCAGAGGCGGCGGGCTTCGGCGAGCCAGCCCGAGAAATCGGCCCGGAGGCGGGCGGCGCCGCCGTCGGCCATCGCCAGCCACTGGGCCTCACCGATCCGGTCGCTGCGCTCGAAATCCTCGTCGGGGTCGCCGCAGCGGTCGATGTCGATCGAGACGATCACGGACCCGCCCTGCTCCCAGCCGACCTGCAGCGCGTCGCCGCGCCGCTCCTGCACGATCATCGCGACCGCGTCGTCGCGGGAGTCTCCGGACGCACTGCTGATGCTGATCACATGCCAGGGGCCGAAATAGGCGCCGGTGGGGACCGAAGCGGCGGCCGCCGCCGCGGCGAGGAGGGCGAGGCAGGCGAGCGCGCGCCACGGGGACAGCGATGTCGGCATCGGGCGCAGTCTCGCACGGAAGCCGCCGATCGGCAAACGGAACGGCGCGGTTGTTACTGCTTTGCAACGAGCCTCGAAAATCGCAATGCGGATTTGCCGCGGGGAACGGTTTTCGCTTCGCGGGACAGCGACGAGGCCGTAGCTTCCTCCGAGCGAGCCGCCGCGCTCGTGGCGGCGGCTTCGGGATGGAGGATTCCATGACCGCTTTGCCTCGCGCGCTTCGCATCGGCAGTGCCTCGCTCGTGCTCGCAGCCGCGCTCGCCGCCTCGCCCGCTTCGGCGCAGCCCTCGACGACCCAGCCCGACGAGCCGGTCCAGTCGGGCGCCGGACCCGCCGCGCGCGAGGAAGGCAACCCGATCGTGGTCACCGGTTCGCGCATTCGCCGCGATCCGCTCGACCAGGAGCAGCCGGTCGTCTTCCTCGACCGCGCCGACATCGACCGCACCGGCCTTTCCAACGCGGCCGAAGTGCTGCAGCGCCTGCCGAGCTCGGGCGGCGGGCTCAATACAAGGTTCAACAACAGCGGCAATTTCGGCAATCCGCCCGACGGCGGCGGCGTCGGCGCCGGCGCGGCCGAGATCGACCTCCGCTATCTCGGCTCGCGGCGCGTGCTGGTGCTGGTCGACGGTCTGAGATACGTCAACGGCGCCTCGGCGTCGGGCGTGCCCGGATCGACCGACCTCAACTCGATCCCCGAATCGATGATCGAGCGGATCGAGGTGCTGCAGGCCGGCGCCTCCTCCATCTACGGATCGGACGCGATCGCCGGCGTCGTCAACATCATCACCCGCCGCCAGCAGGACGGCTTCCTCGGCTCGGCCCAGCTCGGCATCACCAGCGAAGGCGACGGCGGGCTGCAGAATTACCAATTGAGCTACGGCCTCGGCGGCCGCGACAGCCCGACCCGGATCGTGATCGGCGGCAATTACGTCCGGCAGGAGGGGATATTCGCGTCCGACCGCGACATCTCCCAGTTCCCGACGCCGGGCGCGACCTCGTGCCTCGCCGGCGGCTGCAGCTCGGGCACGCCGCTCGGCCGTTTCATAATCAATTCCGGCCCCGCTCCCGGCTACACCCTGATCGCGCCGGTCATCGGCCGTGCGCCGACCCTTGCCGATTACCGCACCTTCGTGCCGGGGGCGGACTCGTTCAACTTCGCGCCCTACAACCTCATGCAGATCCCGCTCGAACGCTACGGGGCCTTCGTCAACTTCACCCAGGAGTTCGGCGAGCGCGTCAACCTGACGCTGCGGGGCATCTACAACCGGCGCAACTCGGCCAACCAGGCGGCGCCGCTGCCTCTGTTCGTCGGGCCGGATTCGGGCAACGGCAATTTGCTCGACACGATCGTGATCGACGCGACCAATCCGTTCAATCCGTTCGGAACGCTGAACGCCAGCAACTACGCCTTCATCGGCCGCCGCTTCGTCGAGAACGGGCCGCGCCGCTACGAGCAACGGGTCGACACCTGGTACGGCGCGGCGACGCTCGACGGCTCGTTCGACGTCGGCGGCAGCGAATGGTTCTGGGACGTGAACGGAATCTACGGCCAGAACGAGGCGCGCCAGACGGTGCACGGCAACGTCAACGCCGCCAATCTGCAGCGGGCGCTCGGCCCGCTCGCCGCCTGCACCGCGCCGTGCGTCCCCTTCAACATCTTCGGCGGCCAGGGGTCGATCACCCCGGCGATGATCGACTATGTCGCCTTCACCCAGCGCGACCGCAGCGAGCAGCAGGTCTGGGACATCTCGGCCAACGTCTCGGGCAGCCTGTTCAACCTGCCTGGGGGGCCCATCGGCATCGCCTTCGGAGTCGAGCATCGCGACCAGAGCGGCAGCTTCGATCCCGATCCGATCGTCGCCGCCGGCCTCGGCTCGGACATTCCGGCGCTGCCGACCAGCGGCGGCTACGATGTCGACGAGGCCTATGCCGAGCTGCGCCTGCCCCTGCTCGCCGACACGCCCTTCTTCCACCGCCTCGAGCTGACCGGCGCGGCCCGCTATTCCGATTATTCGACCAGCGGTTCGACCACGACCTTCAGCGCCGGCGTGAACTGGCAGCCGATCGAGGAGCTTCTGTTCCGCGGCAACTGGGCGGAAGGCTTCCGCGCCCCGAGCATCGGCGAATTGTTCGGAACGCCGTCGCGCTTCGACCAGGAGCTGGTCGATCCCTGCTCGGCGGTCGGGGGCCAGATCCCGGCGGCGGTGCGGGCCAATTGCATCGCCCAGGGCGTCCCCGCCAACGGCAGCTACGTCCAGGCCAATCCGCAGCTTCCGGTCGTCACCGGCGGCAACGAGGACCTCGATCCCGAGACTTCGGAGAGCTGGGGCGTCGGCGCCGTGTGGCGGCCGAGCTTCATGCCGCGGCTCAGCCTCGAGGCCAATTATTTCAACATCCGGGTCGACGGAGCCATCCAGGCGATCGACGCCGGCACCCTGCTCAACCGCTGCACCGGCGACAACGACGCGCTGAGCTGCGCCGCGATCAGCCGCACCGCATCGGGCGCCATCTCGGAGATCCGCGGCACGCTCCAGAACATCGCCTCGATCAAGACCGACGGCTTCGACGTGACGCTGAACTGGCGCTCGGGCGAGACCGCGGTGGGCACGTTCGGCCTGTTCTGGAGCAACACCTTCCTGCGCAATTTCACCGTCACCGTCCCGGCGACCAACGGCGTCACCGTGATCGAGCGGGAGGGGACCGAGCAGGGCAGCCCCGACCAGGCCTTCCCGCGCTACAAGTCGACCGCGGTGCTCGACTGGTCGCTGCGCGAGTTCGGCGCCTCGGTGACGGGCCGCTACATCGGCGGAGTCGACGAGAGCAACGGCAACCGGATGGGCGCGACCTTCTACACCGACCTGCAGCTGCGCTGGACGATCGACGGCGGCTTCGGCTTCGCGCTGGGCGCCAACAATCTGTTCGACGTCGATCCGCCGGCCTGCTTCACCTGCGGCCTCAACAATATGGATCCGACCACCTACGACGTCCCGGGCACCTTCTTCTACGCCCGGGCGACGATCAGGATGTAGGGGGCGGGTCCTCGCGCGCCGCTTAAGCCGCCCGGTCGAGACGGTCGCTGAGCCACATCTTGATCAGCGCCTGTCGAGTCACGCCCCGGCGTTTCGCTTCGGCGTCGAGCTTTGCCACCATCCATTGGGGGAAATCGACGTTGACGCGCTTAATCTCCTGGCCGGGGCGGGTGACCTTCGACCAGTCGATATACTGATCGATCTCGTCGCTGCTCTCGTCGAACAGCCGGTCGAACTCCTCTGCGCTAATCGTCCTGCGAACCATAAAGCACTTCCTCTTTCCTCCGCGCGCGGCGCACCGAGATGATCCGGACCGCGTTGTCGCGAGACGTCACTGCCGCGGCCCAGAGACGGTCGCCAATGGTGCCGATCACGATCCATCGCTCCTCGCCCGGAAAGTCCGACCGGACGCTGATGCGCCGATCGTCGGCCCACAGCGCCTTCGCGGCTTCGAAATCGATCCCGTGCTTAACGAGGTCCGCCGCACTCTTCTCCGGATCGAAGTCGAGCGCCATCGGGCTTCATAACGGATTATGGTATAGAAACTATACCGGATGAGACGGGCTTCCGGCTTCGGTTCGCGCGCGGCGCAGGCTGCGGCCGGCGCGTTCCGCTCAATCCCCGCTCGCCTCGCTCAGCGGGTGCCGTAGGTGCGGTCGCCGGCGTCGCCGAGGCCGGGGACGATGTAGCCGTGGTCGTTCAGCGCCTCGTCCATGCCGGCGGCCCAGATCGGCACGTCGGGATGGGCGGTGCGCAGCGCCTCGGCGCCCGGCCTCGCGGCGAGCAGGCAGACGAAGCGCATCTCGGCGGCGCCGGCCTCCTTGAGCCGGTCGATCGCCGCGATCGCGGTGTGGCCGGTGGCGAGCATCGGATCGACGATGACGACGAGGCGCTCGGCGATGTCCTCGGGCGTCTTGAAATAATATTCGATCGCCTGGAGCGTGGTCGGCTCGCGGTAGAGGCCGATATGGGCGACGCGGGCGGACGGGACGAGATCGAGCATGCCCTCGGCCATGGCGAGGCCGGCGCGCAGGATCGGCGCGAACACCAGCTTCTTGCCGGGGATTGCGGGCGCGTCGGTGGCGGCGATCGGAGTCTCGATCCGGACCGGCTCGGTCGGCAGGTCGCGGGTGACCTCGTAGCAGAGCAAGGTCGCCATCTCGCGCACCACGGTGCGGAACAGCTGGATCGAGCTGGTGCGGTCGCGGAGGATGGTGAGCTTGTGCTGCACCAGAGGGTGCTGAACGATGGTGATGCCGTCCATGGTCAGAATACCGTCCCGTCGCTGATGATGGTGAATGGGGGGCCGCCGCCGGGGCGAAGCTCCGCCGCGATGCGCCGGCCGGCCTGCCAGGTGCCGCCTTCGAGCATACGGGCGAGCGGAAAGTTTTCCGTGGAGACTCCGAGCCGCTCGCGCACTAGCGGGGCGAGCCGGTCGAGCAGGGCGACCGTCATCGCCCGCCAGGCGACGATCAGCGGGTCCGAGACCAAATGCGGCCGCGCGGCGTCGGCCGGGTCGGCGAGCGCGAGCACGCCGATGTCCACGAACAGGCCGCCGTTGCGATATTCGGCGAGGCCGGTGAGGCCGTCTATGTCGGTCACCGCGACGCCCGCCTCCTCGAGCGGCTCGATCAGCGAGTAGCTCAGCCATTGCGACAATTTGTGCAAGGGGACGAGGCCGTCGGTGGCGTCGCCGCGGCGGATCGCGGGGTGGCGCCAGCAGTCGCCGAGCGGCACGCCCTGGACGGTGAGCCGGTCCGCCCAGATCGGCCCGAGCGCTTCGAGCAGCAGCTCGAGAATGTCGGGGGCCGGCACCGCGCCATCCCGCGCCAGCACGTCGTAGAGCCCGCCGACGCGGCCGCCGACGAACAGGTCCGGCCGCGCCGCGACCTGCGCGCCGAGGCGGCGGAGCAGGGCCGCGCGGCCTTCCAGCCCGGCCAGGGGATTGTCGTCGGAGACCTGGAAGCCGTCCGCCAGCGTCCCGGTTGCGAGGCCGGCCAGGTCGTCCAGAGCGCCCGCCTCGAACATGCGCTGGCTGGCGACGGCGAGGCCTTCGGAGCGGGTGAATGTCCCGCCCGTCTCGGGATCGTCATAGCGCCACCCCGGTCCCGTGCCGGCGTCGAGCAGCACCGAGAGGATGACGAGGTCGAACGCGGCGCGGGCGCGCTCGGCGGGATCGCCCTCGGGGAGCTTCGGCGCCCCGGCGACGAAATGCCGCGCGCGCGCGTGGAACGGGATGTCGAGCGCCGGGAAACGCTCGCGGGTGATCGAGGCGACGAGATCGGCCGCGTCTTCGAGCCGGCCGAGATCGACCGTCCAGCCTTCGACCTCGCCGGCCACGGCCAGATCGAGCATCTCGTGCGCCCGCTCCCGCACCGCCGTGGCGGAGAGGAGCGCGCGGACGGCGTTTGCACTATCGTCCATCACCCCAACGCTCATCCTGAGGAGCCGCTGAGCGAAGCCGAAGCGGCGTCTCGGACCATGCACCGTCCTTCGAGACGGGCCTTCGCCAGGCTCAGTCCCTCCTCAGGATGAGCGGAACTCGTACCAGTCGTCATGACGATCAGAATTTCCCGAGGTCCCGCCCGACCACCTTCTTGAGCGCGTCCTCGCTCGGCGCGCCGTCCGGCGTGTAATAGCCGGCGGCCTTCTTCGCCTCCATCTCGACGCTGGCGTCGGGGGGGACGAGGTCGTCGGGGATCGGCACGCGCTCGCCGATCTCGACCCCGCCGGAGACCAAGGCGTCGTGCTTCATGTTGGACATGGAGACGAAGCGGTCGATGCGGCGGATGCCCAGCCAGTGGATGATGTCCGGCATGAGCTGCTGGAAGCGGGCGTCCTGGACTCCGGCGACGCATTCCGTGCGCTCGAAATAGGTCGCGGCCTGGTCCCCGCCGGGCTGGCGCTTGCGGGCGTTGTAGACGAGGAACTTGGTGACCTCGCCCAATGCGCGGCCTTCCTTGCGGTTGTAGACGATGAGGCCGACCCCGCCCTCCTGCGCGGCGCGCGTCGCCTCCTCGATGCCGTGGGTGAGATAGGGGCGGCAGGTGCAGATGTCCGAGCCGAACACGTCGGAGCCGTTGCATTCGTCGTGGACCCGGCAGGTCAGGGTCTTGGCGTTGTCGCCGCCGAGGAAGGCGGGGTCGCCGAAGATGTAGAGCGTCATCCCCCCGATCGGGGGCAGGAAGACGCTGAGGTCGGGGCGGGTGACGAGCTCGGGGTACATGCCGCCGGTCTGCTCGAACAGGCAGCGCCTGAGACCGGTCTCGGCCACGCCGAAGCGCTCGGCGACGCCGGGCAGCCACCAGACCGGATCGACCGCGATCTTGGTCACCGAGACGTCGCCCGCCTCGTGGACGATGTCGCCGTCGACCTCGAGCCGCTTGGCGGCGATGGCGCCCTGGATCTCGTGCAGGGTCAGCCGCGCCTTGGTGATCGCGATGGAGGGGCGGATGTCGACCCCCTCGGCGATCAGCGCGGAGAAGTCCTGCGCGACGCGGTGCCCCCAGGGATCGAGCGAGACGATCTTGCCGGCCTCTCCCAATTGCGGATGGGGGCCGATCTCGCAGACCGGCGACGTATCCTGGAGATCGGGCCGCGCCTGCGGGTCCATCGCGCCGGCCGAGATGGCGAGCGCGCGGTAGACCGAATAGGAGCCGCCATGGGCGCCGATCGCGTTGCGGTCCGAGGCGGAATTGACGGTCGCGACCACCGGCCCGCGCTCCGGCGCGGTCGCGGCGCCCCAGTCGATCGGGAAGCGCGGCGGCCGCCGGGAGCCCGGATGCGAGGTGAGGCGGATATGGCCGCTCTTTGCGGTCGAAGGCTCCATCCGAAATTCCAATCCCCAAGGGTCGTGCCGCTCGGCGGCATTTGCGCAAGGTCTAGGCCCTGACGCCGGCAAATGCCAGCCGGTGGGCAGGCGGGGCCGGCGCTGTTAGGCTGGAGCGATGCGGCTCATGACCCAGGCGATCGTGATCGCGGTCCGTCCGCACGGCGAGCATGGCGCGATCGTGCGCGCCTTGACCCCGGCGGACGGAGTCCAGCCGGGCTTCGTGCGCGGCGGCAAGTCGCGGCGGCTCCGCCCGGTGCTCGTCCCCGGCAACCTCGTCCAGGCCGAATATCGCGCCCGCACCGACGAACAGCTCGCGCAGCTCTCGGTCGAGCTCGCGCACAGCCGCGCGCATCTGCTCTCCGAAGCGCTCGCCGCCGCCGGGATCGACTGGGCCTGCGCACTGACCGCTTCCGCTCTGCCCGAAGGCCAAGCCTATCCCCTGCTCTACGAGGCGCTGGACGGGCTGCTCGGGGCGATCGAGGCGGCGCCGAGCGCGCGCGGCTGGGCGGCGGCCCTGGTGCGCTACGAGCTGCTGCTGCTTCGCGAGCTCGGCTTCGGCCTTGATGATGCGGAGATGGGGGCCATGCCGAAGACGGTCCGCGAGGGGCTGCGCCTCACCGGCGACCGCCTCGCCCGCGATCTCCTCACCGACCGGCGGGCGGAGGTGCTCGCCGCGCGCGAGCGGCTCGTCGAGCGGCTGAAGCGGATGGCGGGCGGTTGACCTCGCGTCGCGGGCAGTAGAGAAGCCCCCGCCGTGAAAGAATTCTTCCCCCACAGCGCCACCACCAACGCCATCACGGTCCGCGTCTCGGTGAGCTACCTTCCCGAGCAGTCGGAGCCGGGCAAGGGCCGCTGGTTCTGGGCCTATCATATCCGCATCGAAAATGGCGGCCGCCAGGCGGTGCAGCTGGTCAGCCGGGAATGGACGATCGCCGACGGCCGCGGCGCCACCCATGTCGTCCAGGGCGACGGTGTGGTCGGCGAGCAGCCTTTGATCGAGCCGGGCGGCTCGTTCGATTATGTCTCGGGCTGCCCGCTGACCACGCCCACGGGGTCGATGGAGGGCGAATATCAGATGGTCGCCGCCGACGGCTCGCGCTTCCCGATCGCGATCCCCCGCTTCCCCTTGGTGGCGCCGACGGTCGCGGGCTAGCGGACGAGCTGGACCGCGCGCGTCATCAGCAGGGCGAAGCGCGAATCGTCGACCGCCGCCGCCGTATTGTTCCAGCTGCCGGAGACTGCGTGCCAGATGCCGGCGCGGTTGCGCAGGAGGAAGGTCATGTTGATCACCCCGGGCTCCGAGCCGCCCTTGTAGCCGAAATAAGCGAACTCGGCGGCGAGCGTGCGGCTGAGGCCGGGGTTGATGGCGAGGATCGCGCGCGTCTCGTCGCTGCCGTTGCGGCGGAGCCAGTCCATGGCGCGGACGAGGTCGCCGGCCGAGGCGAACCATTCGATCGTGCCGATCTGCGCCGGGATGCCGCCCATGCGCGAGCCGTCAATGTCGTCGATGCCCATGCCCGCGACCCTGCCGGCGAGGATCCGGCGTCGCTCGGCCTCGCCGCCGCGGAGCCAGGACTGGAGCAGTTCGTCCGGCGCCGTCTTCAGCAGGAAGGCTTCGAGGGTGGAGAGGAAGGGCCGGTTGCGCTCCGGCGCGCGCACGCCGAGCGCCGGCATCAGGGCCTCGACCCGCTCGCGGCCGACGAGGTGCAGGACATTGTCGGTGGCGCTGTTGTCGCTCTGCGAGATCATCAGGGAAGCGAGGGTGTGGACCGTCACCGGCGCTGCTGGCGGCCAGAATTGCAGCGGGCCGGAGGGCGCGCGACGGTCGGCGCGGACGACGTCGGTCCAGCGCCGCTCGCCGGCGCGGATCGACCGGTCGAGCTCGGCGAGGATGAACAATTTGAACGCCGAGCCGATCGCCAGTGGCCGCTCGCCATTGTGCCCGGCGAGCATGACCGGCGCTTCATCCAGGCGGGCGACCGCGAACGAGGTCTCGCCGGGCAGGCGGCGGAACTCCTCGACGACCGCCGCGAAGCTGTCGCCGGGGACGTCGGTGCCGGCGAGCAGCAGCCCTTCGATCCGGTGCGGCGCGTTCGGCTCGAGCGTCATGTTGAAGCGCAGGCTGGTGCGCTCGAATTCCAGCACGACGGTGCCGGCGGTGGCGGTGCGCGGCTCGATCCGGACGAGGCGGCGGACGGCGCCGTGCGCGCTGCGGATCTGGGCGGTCACCGCTTCCAGCTGCGGGCGCGGCACGGCGGCGAGGAAGCGCGGCGAGAACAGGGCCGTCGGGTCGCCCTCCCCGCGGAAAAAGGGCACCAGCTCAGCCGCCCGCCGCGCGAGCTCCGGCGAAGGCTCCTGCGCCGATGCCGGCGTCGCGAGCGAGACGAGCCCGAACAGGGCGGCAATTGCGAGCAGCAGGCGTTTCATCCATTTTCCTCCGCCCCCCAGCTTATGCGTCTCAGGGGCGCTGGCAAGCACCGCGGGCGAAGGCTAGGCTGGCGCTTCGCCGGAGGAGGGACCTCATGAGAATCACTCTTGTTGCCTGCACGCTGCTGGCGCTGGCGCTCCCCGATTCCGGTGAGGCCGGCACTCCGGTGAGCCAGCGCGTGACCTGTCCGATCGGGGGACGGTCGTTCGAATATGTCACCACCGCCTCCTACAGCACGTGGGGCGCGCGCCCCGACGGGCGTCCGTTCGGAAGCTGGGAATTTCCGCTCGCGCTCCCGGAATGCCCGGACAACGGCCTCGTCATGTATCGCGCCTTCAGCGAGGAGGAGGCAGCGCGGCTGCGCCCGCTCGTCGCGTCGCCCGAATATCAGGCGCTGCGGCGGAGCGGCGACACCTCTTATTACCGCGCTTACTGGCTGATGGGCCGGATGGACGCGCCGGTCCCCGAAACTTTGTGGATGCTGGTTCAGGCGACCTGGCAGGCCGAGGGCGATCCGGCGCTGCGGCGGCGCTATCTCGAGGAGCTGGTCGCGCGCGGTCCCGAGCTCGGCGTGCCGCGCGACCTCGTCGGGATCGCGATGCGCTCGCGTGTGATCAACGCGCTCCGCGAGCTCGGTCGCTTCGACGAGGCGCTGGCGATGCTCGACGCCACCGATTTCGATGCGTTCCCCGAACGCAGCGCGGAGACCGAGCGCGAGCTTTCGACATGGCGCGGCCATTACTGGACGCTGCGCCGGATCATCGCTCGGCGCGACCCCTCGATCGAGCCGCTCGACCAGATTCCCTGGCGGGAGGCGCGGCCGCGTTGTGAAGCGGGCGGGGACCGGCTCGACGAGACCCAGCGGGCGATCTGCCGCGAGCGCGGAGAGCGGTTCAGCCGTCCGGCGGGCGACTGACGCAACCGTCGGCCGCTTGCGCCGTTACACAGGCGAAGTTTCGGGGAGACGGAGAATGCCGGTTTCGAGCACCAGCCTTGTCGAGCGGATCGCCCGAGTCATCGCCGGCCGCATCGTCAGCGTCAACGCCGAGGGCAACGACCCGTCCGCGGGCGACCGGGTCGACGCGATCTGGCGCGACTATCGCGGCGACGCGATCTCGATCCTCAAGACCCTGCGCGAGCCGGACCCGGCGATGGCCGAAGCCGGCGATCTCGCGACTTGGCAGCGGATGATCGAGGCGGCGCTGGCGGAAGTGGGCGAGGACGTGGGGGGCTGACGTCCTTCGAGACGGGTCTTCGTCTTCGCTCAGCCCCTCCTCAGGATGAACGGAAAGACTGGAGAATGGTAATCCCGTTCGTCCTGAGGAGCCGGTGAGCTTGGGGAACCGGCGTCTCGAAGGACGTCCCCCGCTCGGTCTCCGTCACCGGTCCCCGAACACCCCCAGCGCCCAGAGCGAGGGCAGCGCGAGCAGCAGCGCGACGGCGACGTCGAACACCCTGAGCGGCACCAGCCGCTCGCCGCGGCGGCCGTAGCGCAGGCGGTCGACGGCCGTGATCCAGAGGATCGAGAGGCCGCACAGGGCCGCCAGTCCGCAGAGCAGCAGGAAGGGGAGGCGGAGCAGGTCCGGCCAGCTCGGCGCGAACAGGCGCAGCACCAAAGCGGCGAGGCCGGCAAGGACGCCGATGCCGGTCGCGCGCTTCACCGTCCAGCCCTGGCGGATCGGGTGCAGCGGCTGGCGCCGCCGGCTCATCCTGCTCCGTTCAGCAACAAATAGACCAGGGACGCGATGCCCGCGGCCAGGATCGCGCCGCCGATCGCGCCACCGAGGATCGATACGCCGCCCGCCCGGCGCACCGCATCCTCGTCTCCGCCGCCCGCGCGGACCTTATCGATCTGGGAGAGCGCGTGCTGGACGTACAAGCCCTTCGCGAACATCGCCATCGCGACCCCCAGTCCGATCTGGCCGCCCGGGCTCTCGAACATGAAGGAGAGCGCGATCGGCAGGACAAGGAGGAGCAGGCCGAACGCCCACATCTTGCGGTAGAGGAACCAGGCGAAGCCGAACAGCAAGGCCGGCCAGCAGAAACCGAAGGCAATGCCGCCGCGGCCTTCGACATTCTTCGCGCGCGTCGCCTCCCAGGCGCCGTGGAAGCTTTCGGCATTGAGGCCGATGAACGCGGCGAGATCGTCCCAGCCGGTCTCCTGCCAGAGCCGCCGGTTCCGCGCCTTGTGGCCGGCGAAGTCGAACGGGCCCGGCCGGTCGCTCATGCGTCGATCGCCTCCTCGTCGACATCGGCGGCGTGGCTCTGGATGAAGGCGAAGCGGTGCTCGGGATTGCGGCCCATCAGCCGGTCGACGAGGTCGCGCACGCCGGCGCGCTCTTCATAATCCTGCGGCAGCGTGATCCGGATCAGGGCGCGCGTCTTCGGCTCCATGGTGGTCTCGCGCAGCTGCTGCGGGTTCATCTCGCCGAGGCCCTTGAAGCGCGAGACCTCGACCTTCTTGCCCTTGAAGGTCGTACGCTCCAGCTCGGCGCGGTGGCCGTCGTCGCGGGCGTAGGCGACATTGCCGCCGGCCGCGAGCCGGTAGAGCGGCGGCTGGGCGAGGAAGAGATGTCCGCGGCGGACCAGGTCCGGCATCTCCTGGAAGAAGAAGGTCATCAGCAGGGTCGCGATATGGGCGCCGTCGACGTCGGCGTCGGTCATGATCACCACCCGCTCATATCTGAGATCGTCCGGGTTGCAGCGCTCGCGGGCGCCACAGCCGAGCGCCTGGATCAGGTCGGCGATCTCCTGGTTGCCGCGGATCTTGTCGGCGGTGGCCGAGGCGACGTTCAATATCTTGCCGCGGATCGGCAGGATCGCCTGGGTCTTGCGGTCGCGTGCCTGCTTGGCCGAGCCGCCGGCGCTGTCGCCCTCGACGATGAACAATTCCGTGCCGGCCGGATCGTCGTTGGCGCAGTCGGTGAGCTTGCCCGGCAGGCGCAGCTTGCGGCCGCTGGTCGCGGTCTTGCGCTTGATCTCGCGCTCCGCGCGGCGCTTGAGGCGCTCGTCCATCCGGTCGAGGACGAAACCGAGCAGGGCGCGGCCGCGGTCCATATGGTCGGCGAGATAATGGTCGAAATGGTCGCGCACGGCGGCCTCGACCAGCCGCGCGGCGTCGGGGCTGGTCAGCCGGTCCTTGGTTTGGCTCTGGAACTGCGGATCGCGGACGAAGACGGAGAGCATGATCTCGGCGCCGCCGACGACGTCCTCGGGCTGGATGTCCTTGGCTTTCTTCTGCCCGGCGAGCTCGGCGAAGGCGCGGATGCCGCGGGCGAGCGCGGTCCGGAAGCCCTGCTCGTGGGTGCCGCCGTCGGGCGTCGGGATGGTGTTGCAATAGAAGGACGAGCCGCCCTCGCTCCACAAGGGCCAGGCCACCGCCCATTCCACCGATCCCTGCCCGTTCGGGAAGTCCTGGCGCCCGCTGAAGAAATCGGAGGTGGCGCATTCGCGGGCGCCGATCTGCTCCCTGAGATGGTCCGAGAGCCCGCCGGGGAATTGGAACACCGCCTCGGCGGGCGTCTCGTCGGAGATCAGCGACGGGTCGCATTTCCAGCGTATCTCGACGCCGGCGAAGAGATAGGCCTTGGAGCGCGCCAGCCGGTAGAGCCGCGCCGGCTTGAACCTGGCTTCGGCGCCGAAAATCTCGGTGTCCGGGACGAAGGAGAGGGTGGTGCCGCGCCGGTTCTGGGTCGGCCCCATCAGCTCGAGCTTGGAGGTCGGCACGCCGCGCGAGAAGGTCTGGCGGTAGAGCTCCTTGTTGCGCGCGACCTCGACCATTGTCTCGGTCGAGAGCGCATTGACCACGCTGACGCCCACCCCGTGCAGGCCGCCCGAGGTCGCATAGGCCTTGTGGCTGAACTTG
>JAXDPC010000303.1:0-3595 GCA_034668525.1 Sphingomonadales bacterium | reverse complement strand
CCTGCTCGCGTTGGTCGAGCTGGTCGCGCCCGGCATCTTTTCGATCTGGATCGCCGGGGCGGCGGCGGCGACCGGCCTTGCCGTCCTCGCCTTCGACCTTCCCGTCGCTTTCCAGCTCGCTCTGTTCGCCTTGCTTTCGATCGGCGCCGTCTATGCGGGCCGCCACTGGTCCGAGCGCAATCCGGTCGGCAGCGACGATCCGATGCTCAACGACCGCACCGCGCGGCTGATCGGCCAGACGGTGACCGTGGTCGTCCCCTTCCGCAACGGCGAAGGCCGGGTGAAGATCGGCGACAGCGTCTGGGCCGCCCGCGGCGCCGATGCCGAGGAAGGCGCCCAGGTCCGCGTCACCGGCGCCGACGGCTCCTGCCTGCGGGTCGAGCCGCTCCCCTTGCTCCGCGATTCCCCCGAAGCTCCATAAAGGACGTCCCCTCGATGCGCATCACCCGCCGCGAGCTGCTGCACGGCGCCGGCGCCGCCGCCGCCGCCTCGCTTCTCCCCGCCCCCGCATTCGCCCTCCAGGCCGCCGGCCCGGACGCCGAGGCCGAGCGGCTGTTCGCGCAGCTCGTCGAGGAATATCTGTGGATCTCTCCCGAGACCGCCTCCGGCCTCGGCATCGACACCGAGGGCCGCGCCCGCCTGCGCGGACTGCTCTCGGAGCGCGGCCTGGAGCGGCGCGTGCACGACATCGGCTGGCTGCAGTCGGCCGCCTACCGTCTCGCCGGCCTGCCGCTCGCCCGCCTCGGCCAGGGCAACCGCGCCGAAGCCGAGATCGCGCTCACCGTCGCCCGCACCGCGCTGGACGGGCTTCGGTTTCCCTATGGCGACGTCGCCATCGGCGGCTGGCGCAACGGGCCTTACGTGGTCGCCCAGAACATGGGCTCCTATCTCGACGTGCCGCGCTTCCTCGATTCGAGCCACAAGGTCGAGAATGCGCAGGACGCCGAAGCCTATCTGTCGCGCCTCAGGCAGCATGCCCGCCAGCTCGACGACGAGACCGAGCAGATGCGCGACGCCCGCGGCCGCGGCGTCGTCGCTTCCGACGTGGTCCTCGACCGGACGCTGGCGGCGCTGCGCCGCACCCGCGCCGGCGAGCCGCGCGAATGGCTGGTCGTGACCTCGCTCGCCCGCCGCGCCGAAGCGATTCCCGGCGACTGGGCGGCGCGCGCCGAGCGCATCGCCGCGGCCGAGATCGCGCCCGCGCTCGACCGCCAGCTCGCCGAGATCGAGGAGCATCGCCGCGTCGCCGGTTCGGAGCCGAGCGTGCTCCGCCTCCCCGAAGGCGAGGCTTATTACGCCTGGGCCCTGCGCGCCGCGACCACGACCACGCGCACGCCCGACGAGGTCCACCGCCAGGGCCTCGAGGAGCTCGCTTATTACCAAAGCGAGATGGACGTCCTGCTGCGCCGGCTCGGCTTCGCCCAGGGCAGCCTCGCCGACCGGATGCGCGCGATCGAGGCCCATCCGCGCTACGTCTTCGCGGAAGGCGATGCCGGCCGCGCCGAGATCATGGCGTTCATCGAGGGCCGGATCGCCGACATCCGCCCGCGCCTGCCCCGCGCCTTCGGCACCCTCGTGCGCGGCATCGTCGAGGTCCGCCGCATCCCGCCGGCCGAGGAGATGGGCGCGCCCGGCGCTTATGGCGGCGCCGGCTCGATCGACGGCAGCATCCCCGGCCGCTTCTGGATCAACCTCCACGATCCGCGCTCGCACAGCCGGGTGAGCCTGCCCAGCCTCACCTATCACGAGGCGATCCCCGGCCATGTCTGGCAGGGCGAATATACGTTCCGCCTGCCGCTCATCCGCTCGCTGATGGGCGACGGCTTCAGCGCCTACAGCGAAGGCTGGGGCCTCTACGCCGAGCAGCTCGCCGGCGAGCTCGGCGTCTATGACAGCGAGCCGGCGGGGCGCCTCGGCTTCCTCTCCTCCATGGCCTTCCGCTCGGCGCGGCTGGTGGTCGACACCGGGCTCCACGCCAAACGCTGGTCGCGCGCCCGGGCGCTGGCCTGGTTCTCCGAAGCGACCGGCGACCCGGACGTCTCCAGCGAGGTCGACCGCTATGCGGTCTGGCCCGGCCAGGCCTGCGCCTACAAGGTCGGCCACAGCGAGATCGTCCGCCAGCGCGGCCGCGCCCAGGCGGCCCTCGGCCCCCGCTACGACCTCAAGGCCTTCGACGACCTCGTCGTCGGCGGCGGCCCCCGTCCCCTCACCATCCTCGCCCGCGACGTCGACCGCCACATCGGCGAGCGGCGGCGGGGGTGAAGGTGGGGACAGTCACTAGTGACTGTCCCCGATCGGCTCTCTAGCCTCGGCGCATGGATGACGCGCCTCGAGCCGGCACCGAAGGGCCGCGCGGCTGCTTCGCGGCGCTCGCTGTCGGGCCGCTGACCGTCGCGAGCGTGTGCGCGGTACTCCTGCTCGCCGGCGGAAGCCTGGACCTGTCGGAGGAATGGGCGGTGCTCGCCTATCAGGCGATCATGGCCTCCGCCCCGTTCCTGCTCCTGGCCGGGAGCGGCGTGACCGCGAGAGCGCCCTGGGTCGTCGGCCTGGCCGTGCATATCCTGCTGTGGGGCGCGCTCCTCCTCGACCCGATCCTCCGCGATGGAGGCGGCGCCAATATCGGCCTCGGGCTCATCATGCTCCTCTCGCCGGTCATCGTCGGAGGGGCGGCGCTGGCGACGGCGAAGGCGACGGGGAGCGTTCCCGATGCGTGACCCTTTTCGCCCGGCCTGGTGCCTCTGCGCGCTGGCCCTGGCGGGCTGCGGGGTTTCGGGGCGCGACTGCTCGCTCCCGGCGCGGCTCGAGGCCCATGCCGCCGAGCGGGCGGCGTTCCGGCGTGCGCTCGGGCCGGTGGTGTACTCCATCCCCTGCCCCTCGACCCGTCCCGAAATCCTGATCCCGGAGGAGAACCGGGTCTCCGCCTACCGCATGCGACTGCTCCAGCGGATGCGCGCGTCCGAGCTCGGCGGGGATGTCGCGGACGTGGAACGCAGGGCGTTCGACGCGGACACCGTCGCCGTGGACTGCCTTGGGACGCGCTGGACCGGCGAGGAGCATGTCCGCGCCGGCAGGGCGAGCCTCGCGCGCGAGGAGCGCGAGCTGAGGGCGATCGAGGCGCGGTTCGAGGATCTGGCGCGGCGTGTCGCCGCCTGCTGAAGCCGTCCCGCCCGCTCTTTCTATCGCAGCCACAGCCAGGCCAGCGCGCCGGCGGCCGCGACCCACATGACGACGACGACCGCCGCGGCCGCCTTGCTGGTCGGCTTCGCGCGCCGGTCCGCCTCTTCTCGAAGCTCGTCCATCAGCGGCGGCGGAATGAGGCGCAAAGCGAGCCAGATGCCGGCGGGAACAATCAGCACATCGTCGAGATAGCCGAGCAGCGGGATGAAGTCGGGGATGAGGTCGATTGGGCTCAGCGCATAGGCCGCGACCGCGCCCGCCAGCGCCTTGGCGTGCCAGGGGACGCGAGGGTCTCGCGCCGCGATCCACAAAGCGACCGCGTCACGCTCGAGCCTGCGGGCGCAGGCTGTGAGGCGATTGAGGACAGTCACTAGTGATGCCTCCCCATCGTGAGATGGGGAGGGGGACCACCGGAGGT
>JAXDPC010000302.1:0-2992 GCA_034668525.1 Sphingomonadales bacterium | reverse complement strand
AACCTGATCTACGACCGCGGCACCTTGTTCGGCCTCCGGACCGGCGGCAATGTCGACGCGATCCTGATGAGCCTGCCGCCGGTGGCGACATGGGGATGATGTCCCTCCCCACCGGCCGCGCCGGCAGGGAGGAACCATGGGACTGATCGACCTGCCGCCGGGCCATATCGGCGCCGTCGTCACCTTTCTGGAGATGAACGAGCAGCCGAAGCCGCGCCCGGAGCCCGATTCCGGCGGCCTGCGGCTGGTGCGCTGGCGGGACGTCGATCCGGCCAAGTACCGGGCCTTGTTCGAGCGGGTCGGGGCGAACTGGCTCTGGTATTCGCGTCTCGCGATGGACGATGCGACGCTCCTCGCCACCGTGGCGGAGGTGCATGCGGTGGTCGACCGGCGGCGGATCGAGGTGGGCATGATCGAGCTCGATTTCAGGACGCCGGGCGAATGCCTGATCCGCTTCCTCGGGCTGGTGCCGGAGCTGGCCGGGCGCGGGCACGGCAAGTGGCTGTTCGCGCGGACCGTGGCGCTCGCCTGGCGGCCCGGCGTGGAGCGGGTCCACGTCAACACCTGCACGCTCGACCATCCGGCCGCTCTGCCCTCCTATCTGAAGGCGGGGTTCCGAGCCTGCCGCCGCGCGTTCGAGAGCTTTCCGGACCCGCGCCTCGCCGGCCTGCTGCCGCGCGGAGCCGCGCCTCAGGTGCCTCTCGCCTGAGCCGCCGGCGGCACGGCCGCCAGGCGCCGATAGACGATCGCGGCGAGCGCCACGATCAGCACGCCGGCGGCGGCGCCGACGAGCGCGTTGGCCGCCGCCGCGACGAGCAGTCCCGGCTCGCGCCCGACGATCAGGATCGCGACCGAGCCGAGCGCCGCGGTGCCGATCGCCGCGATCAGCCAGGCGAGGACGTAGACGATGAGGAAGATCCCGGCGATGGCGAAGCCGTGGCCGCGGGTCAGCGCGAAGGTGCGGCGGAACGCCTCGATCGGGCTGCGCACCCCCTCGGCGACGATGACCGCCCCGAGCGGGGCCAGCCGTCCCGCGACGTAGATGCCGGGGACCAGCAGCGCCATCGCGGCGAGCACGATCATCAGCCCAGACGCGAACCGCGCCACGAAATAGATGGGAAGCAGCGCCAGCGACGCCGCGATCACGCCGCCGACGGTGCGCCCGTCCGCCTTCAGGAACAGGCGCAGCATGGTCAGCGTGCCGAGCATCTCGACCAGGTTCGCGGCGAGCAGCATCGGCCAATGCGCGGCGACGTGCCGCGGCAGCGCCTCGAACAGATTCTGGCCAGGGGCCAGCTCGAGCGGCAGAAGATAGGCGGCGAGGAGGCTCGGCAGGAAGAAAAAGGCGCCGGCGAGCGCGACGAGAACCGCCTGCTGGCCGCGGACGAGGGCGACGGCATCGTTCCAGAGATCGTTATAGGGCAGCCGCATCGTCGCTCCTCGGTTCGTCAGGGCGATTACGGGTCGCTGCCCGCCCTTTCAAGCGGGGTTGATCGCCGCCCCGTCCTGGCCGAGACGGCCGCGATGGCCGATGGCGGGAAGATCGAATGGCGAGTCTCGCACGGGCTGGTCCCTTATCCCGAGGCGCTGTCGGCGATGGAGGCGCGCGCCGAGGCGATCCGCGCCGGCGCCGCGCGCGAGCTGGTGTGGCTGCTCGAGCATCCGCCGCTCTACACCGCCGGCACCAGCGCCGATCCCGCCGAGCTGTTCAACCCGGCGGGCTTTCCGGTCTACGAGGCCGGGCGCGGCGGACGCTACACCTATCACGGGCCCGGCCAGCGCGTCGGCTACGTCCTCCTCGACCTCGCCGCGCGCGGACGCGACGTCCGTCGCTACGTCCACAGCCTCGAAGGCTGGGTGATCGCCGCGCTCGGCGAGCTCGGCATCGAAGCGCACCGGCTGGAGGGGAAGATCGGCATCTGGACCCGCTTCCGCGGCAGCGAGGCCAAGGTCGGCGCGATCGGCGTCAGGGTCCGCCGCTGGGTCACCATGCACGGATTCTCCGTTAACCTGAGTGCGGAACTTTCGCACTTTTCAGGGATCGTCCCTTGCGGTATTGGCGACCTTCCAGTGACCAGCCTCGACGAAATGGGCGTGCCCGACGGGCAGGAACGTTTCGATGTGGCACTGAAGCGCCGGCTCGGCGGTTTTCTGTCCTCTCTCGAGGGGGGGACATGGGAGGCTTGAGAGCCGTATCCTTTCCGTATACTGTGCAATCCGATTTGGGCAAAAATGGGGGCACCCCGACCAAATCATCATTCTAGGGAGTTTTCAGGAAATGCGTGACATCCTTTCGAAAGTCGTGGCCGGTTCGGCGATCGCCGGTGCGGCCCTCCTCGTCGCCGCTTGCGGCGGCGGCGGCAGCGAAGCCAACAACACCGCGGCCGACAACCTCAGCACCGACGTCTACAACACCGAGATGCCGGCCGACACGAACCTCGGCGGCGACCTCAACGGCTCGGGCATGGGCGGCAACGCCAGCAGCGACCTCAACGCCGCTGCGAACGCGGTCGACAATGCGTCGAGCGCGATCAGCAACGCCCAGAGCAACGCCCAGTAAGCGGGCAGCCGCTTCAGAGCGTTACGATGAAAGGAAGGGCTGCCAGGGCGACCGGGCAGCCCTTCTCTTTGGTTCGGGCGGCCGCGGCGAGGCGCCGCGTCGCCTCTGTAGAGGCGTAGAAACGACCGATCCGGCCGCGGCCGGGCCCGGTCATCAGCCCAGGAGAGAAATGATGCGCAACCTTATCGGCAAGCTCGCCGCCGGCTCGATGATCGCCGGCGCGACCCTCCTCGTAGCGGCCTGCGGCGGCGGCGGCAGCGAAGCCAACAATGCGGCCGACACCAATCTCGGCAACGCCGACCTCGGCAATCTTGGCGATCCGAGCGCGGTCGAGACCCTCGGCAACGGCAGCGACGCGACCGGCAATGCCGGCGCGGGCGCCGGCGCCACCACCGGCACCGGCACGACCACGGGCACGACCGGCAACAGCGG
>JAXDPC010000301.1:0-2833 GCA_034668525.1 Sphingomonadales bacterium | reverse complement strand
CCGATTTGGGCCCGTCTGCCATCGACTTCGAGCCCGTGCCGGTCCGCGCCCGCCACGACGGCTTCACGCCCGAAAAGCAGCGCGCCTTCATCGAGGAGCTGGCCGACACCGGCTGCGTCGCCGCCGCCGCGGCCAAGGTCGGCATGACCGGGCAGAGCGCGACGCGCCTCCGGCGCCGCGCCGACGCCCGCTCCTTCGACCTCGCCTGGGACGCGGCGACGCTCGCCAACAAAAGGACGCTCCGCGCCATTGCCTGGGACCGCGCGGTCAACGGGACGATCAAGCGCCATCATTATCATGGCGAGCTCAAGAGCGAGGAGCTGGTCTACGACAACCGCCTGCTCATCTATCTGCTCGGCAAGGCCGATTCCATGGTCGAGCGCCCCCAGGCCGCGGCCCGGGTGCTGCGCAACTGGGAGCCCTGGATGGACGCGGTCGAGCAGGGCCTCCCGGAGCCGCCCCCGCCGCCGCCTTCCGACGCCGGGGACGAGGACGAATGGGACGGCACCGAGGTGTTCGAGCTGGAGCACGAAGACGGATGGTGGACAATCTTCCCGCCGCCCGCCGATTTCGACGGCGTCGAGCACGGCCGCTACGGCGACTACAATTACCGCCGGTCCCTGACCGAGGCCGAGCAGGCGGTGATCGACGCCGAGGAGGCGGAGCTGGGGCGAAACGACGACGAGCACGCCAGGCGCGACCGTTATTTCGGCTTCGCGGGAGACGAGGATTCTTCTTCCAGGGACCCGAACCTATGAACCTTTCGCTCGCCCCTCGGCCGGCTTTCGCCCATGACTTCGCAGGGCCGCGCGCCTATGAGGGGCAGGCATCAGGAGTCCGCAATGACCGATCGCCTCGACAGCCTCTCACCCTGGACGCCCTACGCGCTCGCCGCGCTTCGGATAATCGCGGGGCTGCTCTTCCTCGGCCACGGGCTGGTCAAGATGTTCGGCTTCCCGGAGGGCGCGCAGCCGGGGCAGCAGGCGCTGTTCACGCTGCTGGGCGCCGCCGGCGCGATCGAGGTGGTGACCGGCATCCTGATCGCGCTCGGCCTGTTCACCCGCCTGGCGGCCTTCATCGCCTCGGGCGAGATGGCGGTCGCCTACTGGATGTTCCACGGCAGTACCGGTTTCTACCCGATCCTGAACGGCGGCGAGGGAGCGATCCTCTATTGCTTCCTCTTCCTCTACTTCGTCTTCTCCGGGCCGGGCGCGTGGAGCCTCGACGGAGCGATGCGCCGGAGCGCGCCTGCTTAGCGATTGCTCAGCTTTCGCTCATGACTTCGCCGGGGCGCGCGCTTATGTGGGCGCCAGAGGATCCGCGATGACCGACCCGTCCCAGACACCTTTGCTCGACCAGGTCTCGACGCCGGACGACCTGCGCCGGCTCGACAAGGGCGTATTGCGCCAGCTCGCCGACGAGCTTCGCGCGGAGACGATCTCGGCGGTGTCGACGACCGGCGGGCATCTCGGCGCCGGGCTCGGCGTGGTCGAGCTGACGGTGGCGCTCCACTACGTGTTCGAGACGCCGCGCGACAAACTGATCTGGGACGTCGGCCACCAGGCCTATCCGCACAAGATCGTCACCGGCCGCCGCGAACGGATCCGGACGCTGCGGCAGGGCGGCGGCCTCTCCGGCTTCACCAGGAGGAGCGAGAGCGAGTACGATCCGTTCGGCGCCGCGCACAGCTCGACCTCGATCTCGGCGGCCTTGGGCTTCGCCGTCTCGAACAAGCTCGCCGGCGCGCCGGGCAAGGCGATCGCGGTGATCGGCGACGGCGCGATGTCGGCCGGCATGGCCTATGAGGCGATGAACAACGCCCAGGCGGCGGGCAATAGGCTGGTCGTGATCCTCAACGACAACGACATGTCGATCGCCCCGCCGGTCGGGGGCCTGTCTTACTATCTCGCCCGGCTGGTCTCCTCGAACAAATATCTGAGCGTCCGCCACCTCGCCCAGCGCTTCGCCCGCAAGCTGCCGCGCCGGCTCCACAATTTCGCGCGCAAGATCGAGGAGTTCGCCCGCGGCCTCGCCACCGGCGGCACCCTCTTCGAGGAACTGGGCTTCTATTATGTCGGCCCGGTCGACGGCCACAATGTCGATGCCCTGGTCGAGGTGCTGGAGAATGTCCGCGACGCCGGCGAAGGGCCGATGCTGGTCCACGTCGTCACCAAGAAGGGCAAGGGCTACGGGCCGGCCGAGGCGGCGGCGGACAAATATCACGGCGTCCAGAAGTTCGACCTCGTCTCCGGCGTCCAGGCCAAGGCCGAGCCCGGGCCGCCTTCCTACACCGGCGTCTTCGCCAAGGGCCTGGTCGCCGAGGCCGAGCGCGACCCGCGGGTGGTCGCGATCACCGCCGCGATGCCTTCGGGTACGGGGCTGGACAAGTTCGCCGACAGATTCCCGGAGCGGATGTTCGACGTCGGCATCGCCGAGCAGCACGGCGTCACCTTCGCCGCCGGCCTCGCCGCACAAGGGCACCGGCCGTTCGTCGCCATCTATTCCACCTTCCTACAGCGCGCCTACGACCAGGTCGTCCACGACGTCGCCATCCAGAACCTCCCCGTCCGCTTCGCCATGGACCGCGCCGGCCTGGTCGGCGCCGACGGCGCCACCCATGCCGGCAGCTTCGACCTCGCTTACCTCTGCACGCTGCCGAATTTCACCGTCATGGCCGCGGCCGACGAGGCCGAGCTGGTCCATATGGTCCATACCGCGGCGATGCACGATTCCGGCCCGATCGCGGTCCGCTATCCGCGCGGCAACGGCACCGGCGTCGCCATGCCCGAGGTCCCCGAGCGGCTCGAGATCGGCAGGGGCCGGCTGGTGCGGG
>JAXDPC010000300.1:0-4850 GCA_034668525.1 Sphingomonadales bacterium | reverse complement strand
CGGGGGATGCGGCACGGACGAGAAGGGCGAATCGAACGAGTGGGTCTGGTTTGTCCAGGGCGGACCGATGGTGTTCGAGCCGTTCAAGGCCGACAACGACTATTTCCCGGCGGAAAAGCAGACGATGGTCAATTTCAGGGTCCGCGACCTCGATGGCCTCCTCGCGGACCTGCGCGCCGCGGGCGTCGAGGTGACGCGCGAGGAGGCGATGGAGGGGCTCGGCCGCTTCGCCCGGGTCCACGATCCGGAAGGCAATGCGATCGAGCTGTGGGAGCCGGAAGCGGAGACGGGTGAAAAGGAGGACGGACAATGAGATACGCCCTCGTCTACGGCCTGATCTCGGGCAGCATCGTCATCCTCACCATGATCGCCGGCTTCGAGCTCACCGCGCCGGACAGCTTCGTCCACACGCTGTGGTACGGCTATCTGCTCATGCTGGTCGTGCTGACGATCATGTTCGTCGGGATCAAACGCTATCGCGACGTCGAGTGCGGCGGCGTCATCCGCTTCGGACGCGCCTTCGCGCTGGGCCTCGGCATGGCTGCCTGTGCGGCCCTCGCCTACGTCGTCATCTTCGAAATCTACCTGGCCGTCACCGAATATCGGGCGCTCGACGAGATGGTCGCGCGCGCCCGGGGGGACGAGCGCGCCCAGCTCGAAGGAATGCTCTACAATCCGCTCGTTCGGGCGTCGTTCGTGTTCATCGAGCTCTTCCCCGTGGGCTTCCTCGTCGCGCTCGTCTCCGCGCTGCTGCTTCGCAATCCGAAGCTGCTTCCGGCGACACGATGAGACATTGGTCTTGACGTGAGACCATAGTCTCATTACTAGCCGAGTCGCGACGAGAGGAGGCGGCGATGGCGTTGACGCGGGAGCAGATGGACCGGAAGCTGGACGAGCATTTCGGCTTCGAGGCGGCGGATGACGTGGAGGGCGTGCTCGCCACGCTGACCGACGATGCCGAGCACGACATCGTCGGCTGGCCGACAGGGCCGACGACCGGGCGCGACGGCGCGCGCCCCTTCTACGAGACTCTGTTCGCGGATCTCGCTGACGGCGAGGTGCGCAGCCTGCGCAGGCTCTACGGCGACGATTTCATGGTCGACGATTCGGTGTGGCGCGGTACCGCGGTCGGACGGCCCTTCGGCCTGGAAGGCAGAGGCCGGCCGCTCGAATTCCGGCTGCTCCACCTCATCGAATTCGATGAGGCGGGCGCCATGCGCCGCGAGAATGTCTGGATCGACCTCGCCGCCATCCAGCAGCAATTGCCGCAGGTTTGAGGGTGGCGGACGCCGACGGCGCGGGCCGCGCCAACCAGAAGCGCCGCACGCGCAAGGCGCTGCTCGAAGCCGCCGCGCGGCTGATGAAGCGCGGACGGGGGACGCCGACCCTCGAGGAAGTCGCTGAGGAGGCCTTGGTCTCCCGAGCCACCGCTTATCGCTACTTTCCCGGCGTCGAGCCTCTGCTGGTCGAAGCGTCCCTCGACATCGCCATGCCGGAGCCCGAGGAGCTGTTCGGCGCCGATGCGTCCCGCGATCCGGTGGCCAGCGTCAAGCGCGTCGACGAAGCGGTCGATAGGATGGTGCACGCCAACGAGGCCGCGATCCGCACGATGCTGGTCCATTCCCTCCAGCAGAAGCTGGCAGGCGGAGAAGAGCTCCTCCCCGCGCGGCAGAACCGCCGCGCCGCTTTGATCGAAGCGGCGCTGGCGGGCGGCGATTTTTCCGCGGAGGCGAGGGACAGGCTGGCGAAGGCGCTGGCCCTGGTCGTCGGATCGGAATCGATGCTGGTGTTCAGGGATGTACTGCAACTCGGCGACGCGGAGGCGCGCGCCGTGAAGGACTGGGCGATCGAGGCTCTGGTGACGGCTGCCCGGCGCTGAACCGTCCCCTCACGGGGAGGGGGCATGATGCCCCGTCTCCCGCGCCCTTGCCTCTTCGACCATCCGCGCCACGCTCTCCAGCAAGGCCGGCGCGTCGTAGACGATGCCGTCCTTGATCGTCCATCTGACGCCGCCGACGCGCTCGACCGTCTGGGTGCGCGGGTTGAGACGCATATGGCCCGTGCCGTAGAGGACCTTCAGATTCGCGAGCGGGTTCTCCGGGACGATGACCAGATCCGCGAGCATGCCGGGGCGCACCATGCCCATCGGCGGCTCCTGGCCCATCGGCTCGAAAATCTCGCGGGCGCCGTTGATGGTCGCCGCCTGGATCACCTCGAGCGGCGCCAGCCCCGCCTCCTGGAGCATCTCCAGCTCCTGGATGTAGGAGAAGCCCCAGGTCTGGTAGATATAGCCTGGGTCCGACCCGGCGGTGATCCGCCCGCCCATATTCTTGTAATCGTTGATGAGGCGCATGAACGGCCCGTAGAAGCGCCGCCAGGCGATCTCGTCCGCCGTCGTCCAGTCCCAGAAATAGGAGCCGTGATTGATCCGGCTCGGCTGGAAGAAACGCTGCAGCGACGGCAGGGTGTAGCGCGCGTGCCAATCGGCGTTGCGCGCGCGCATCACGTCGCGCCCGGCCGAATAGATGTTGAAGGTGGGGCTGAGGAACACGCGCCGGTCGAGCAGGCGCTGGAGATAGGCCTGCCATTCGGGGCCGCCCGGCGCGACGATCTGGTCGGCGAGGCGCGCGACCTGGCTGAAGCGCCATTGCTCGTCGAACATGTTGTAGTCGCTCGGGTAGGAGGGGATGCGGCGGTCCCGGAGCAGACTTTCGAAATGGCCGTAGAAATGGGTGACGCCGCCCAGCCCCATCTCGGTCGCGCGGTCGGCATTGACCTCGGCGACGCCCCCCTGGCCGAGATGGGCGACGGTGCCGAGATGAAGGCGGCGCGCCTCCTGGATCGCCGCCTCGGTGGTCGCGGCGGGCACGTCGTTGAACAGCTTGATGCCGTGATAGCCGCGCTGCGCCGCATATTGGACGAAGGCGCGGGCCCGCTCGGGCGTCGAGACGTCACCGTTCGGCCAGTCGCCCAATGCGACATAATCGTAAAGCCGCGGCGCCACGATCGTGTTGGCGGCGCTGCGCGCGCGGTCGCTGCGCGACATCGCCTCGTCGCCGAAATAGAGCGAGACTCCGCGCACGGTGGTGACGCCGTGGGCGAGCCAGAGGCGGTAGCCGTAGCTCGCATTCGGCGCCTTGCCGGGGTCGCCATTATGGCCGTGAACGTCGACGAAGCCGGGCAGCACGTACATTCCGGTCGCGTCGATCTCACGATCGGCGTTGCGGGGCTGGCGGTCGGCGGCGAGCGGGAGGCCGGGCGTGCCGGCGCCGCGGATGCTCTCGATCCGGTTGCCGGCGATGACGATGTCGACCGGGCCGCGCGGCGGCGCGCCGGTGCCGTCGATCAGCGTGGCGCCGCGGATCACCAGGCGGCGGAACGGGCCGGCGCCCTCGCCGGGCTGCCGGTCCGGCACCCGCTCCATCCGCGCTTCGGCCGCCTCCTGGGCGCCGGCGGGAGCCAGCAAGGCGAGGCCCGACACGAGCGCCGCCGTCAGCGTCCCGAGCTTCCACTTCAGCATCTGCGGCCCTCCCCAGCGTCCCCTTCCGGGGCATTCATGGCCTATTCAATACGCAAGAGCTATGCCACTCCTCAACCAAGAGAATATGTCCATGCGTACCGTCGCCTCCATCGCCATACTGGCGTCGCTCCTCCTTGCTTCCTCTGCGGATGCGCAGGGCCGGCGCGGCCATGGCGGCCGCGACCAGGACGCGGCCTATCGCGCGATGCAGCAGGGCGACATCCTCCCGCTCAACGTTATCCTTGCGCGCGTCCGGGTCCGCAACGCGCGCTATATCGGCGCCGATCTGGACCCCTCGGGTTCGATCTACCGGCTGACCTTCATGGGCGTGGGCGGCAACGTCGTCCGGCTCCACGTCGACGCCCGCACTGGGCGTCCGCTCGGCTTCTCGCGCTGACCCCTGTCCCCGCGCCGGCTCCCCTTGAGCCGCGCGACCTGCTATCCGACATTGTTGGCGGCGTGAAACAATTTGCCACGCGCGCTGGTTTCGGCTGATGAGGCCGATCCCAAGAGGCGGAGGGAAGACGAAATGCGGGTCCTGATCGTCGAGGACGAACCGAATCTGGGCCGCCAGCTGCGCGCCACATTGGAGGGCGCCGGCTATGCCGTCGATCTCGCCACCGATGGCGAAGACGGCCACTATCTGGGGTCCACCGAGAGCTACGACGCGATCGTGCTCGACCTCGGCCTGCCCGAGATCGACGGCCTCACCGTGCTCGACCGCTGGCGCAAGGAAGGGATCGCGGTGCCGGTCCTGGTGCTGACCGCGCGCGACAGCTGGTCGGACAAGGTCGCCGGCCTCGACGCCGGCGCCGACGATTATCTCGCCAAGCCGTTCCAGACCGAGGAGCTGATCGCCCGGCTGCGCGCGCTGATCCGCCGCGCATCGGGCAACGCCTCGTCGGAGCTCACCGCCGGGCCGGTCCGCCTCGACACACGCTCGGGCAAGGTGACGCTGGACGGGGAGCCGGTGAAGCTCACGGCGCAGGAGTACAAGCTCCTGTCCTACCTCATGCACCACAAAGGCAAGGTCGTCAGCCGCACCGAGCTGATCGAGCATATTTACGACCAGGATTTCGACCGCGATTCGAACACGATTGAGGTGTTCGTCACCCGCATCCGCAAGAAGCTCGGCCAGGACGTGATCACCACCATACGCGGCCTCGGCTACTCGCTCGAAGAGCCGCGGGGGTGAAGCGGCGCCGGCCCCGCCCGAGGGCCGCACGGTTCAGCGCAGGTTTGGGAACCGGAACGCACATGGCCTCCCAGGATCTGGTCGAGGTGACAGGATGAGGCTGCCGAGGTTCCGGCGCGCGCGGCTGATCGGCAA
>JAXDPC010000299.1:0-6943 GCA_034668525.1 Sphingomonadales bacterium | reverse complement strand
GCCGGTTCGCTCGTGCCGCGGCCAAAGCGTCGATGATCTCGCCGGCGGCGCGCGGGTCCGATTCGAGCACGGTTTCGAAGCGATCGAGCTCGGCCTGCGGGACCGGCGGCGGGGGCGGCGCCTGTGCCGCGGCCGGCGAGCCGAATGCCGCTGCGGCGGCGATAATCGGCGCCAGTCCCTTCATCGCCCGTGCCCCATCCCTTTTCGCGCGGCCCAGCATCCCCGCGGACGCTTTGAGAATCCAGCACAATTTCCGATCGGAAAAAGACGGCGAAATCACCGGGCCTTAACCCTGTTTTAGGACGAGCGAGGCTAGGGTCGCCGCGGGACCAATTGGGAAGGCGGCGATGGGCGTAGAGAATATCGTGAAGGCATCGATGGCTGCGCAGCGCCAGGCCAAGCGTGCGCGGGTGCTGCTCGCGGGCAAGCTGCAGACGCCCTACGGCGAGGTCGACGCGCGCCTTCGCGACATTTCGAGCCGGGGCGCGCTGGTCGAATGCGCGCAGGTGCCGCCGGTCGGCTGCGAGGTCGTCTTCTCGCGCGGCCAGACCATCGTGCCGGCCCGCGTCGCCTGGTCCGCCGCCGGCCGGGTCGGGCTCGAGTTCCGCTATCCGATCGACGAGAACGAAGTGCTGGTCCAGCTCAAGAAGGCGCCGGCCGCCCCGCCGCCGCGCTTCCGCCGCCCCGGGCTCAACGAGGGGATTTCGGACGACGACCTCAAGGTCGCCCGCGCCTGGGGCGTGACCGTGGGCATCGCCCTCCCCGAAGGTCTCTAGGGAAAGCGGCATGGACGCCTTCAGCGGGCAGGCGTGGAGCGAGGAGGCCGACGGCACCGTCTCGTTCGCCGCCGAGCTCAGCACGACCCGCGAGGCCAAGCCCCGCCTGGCCGACCGGGTCGAAGTCTCGTTCAGCGCGGCCCTTCGCCAGCGCGGCGCCAGCGGCGTCTCGGTGCAGGTCGCAGACCTCTCCACCACCGGCTTTCGCGTAGCCACGCATCTCGAGCTGGAGCCCGGAACGGACGTCTGGCTCCGGCTGCCCGGCCTCGAGCCCTGCCACGCCCGCGCCGTCTGGTGCCGCGGCCTTTATATCGGCTGCGAGTTCGTGCGCCCGCTCCACCCCGCCGTGCTCGCCATGGTGGTGCGCAACTGCTCCCGCTGAGCCGTGCAGCGCCCGGGCCGAAACTCGTTTCGGCCCGATTCTGCAAATCGCAATCTCTGTGCTAGGTAGCCCGAGTCGCTGTGGGGAGGGCGGCGTCGATGGAATCCGATCACCGTTATTATCAGCGCCGCGCTTCCGAGGAGCGGCGCGCCGCGGAGCGGGCGATCACCGCCGCCGCGCGCGAACGCCACCGCGAGCTCGCCACCCTGTTCGCCAGCAAGGCCGAGCAGCGCGCCGCGGTCCACTTGGCTCCGCAGCAGGTCCAGCTCGCTTCCTGAGCGCGGGGCCGCTGCCGAGCTTTCGAACATCCGGTTTCAGTTGCGTGGCTATGCGGCGCCGCGCACGCGCTCCGGAGATGCGGCGGCGGTGACCGCCGGCGCCGCCGGCATTGCGCTGGGGCAGCGCGTCGAGCGTCCGAGCGTGCTGTCCGGGTGGATGAGCAGGATCGTCTCTTCGTCGGCCGCCTGCGCACGGGCGCTGACGGTCTGGCTGCCCACGAAGGTCAGAAGGTCGCCTTCGAGCCGCCACGTCCCTTCGCCGGTCGGAGCGACGAACGTGCCGTCCGCCAGAAATTCGATCGTTTCCTCGCAATCGTCGTCGTCGGTCCACGCCCCCACCAGAAAAGCGGGGGTCAGGACGATCGCAGCGGCCGCGGGCGGCGGTCGGCCGCAACGCGTCGACCGGCCGACGGTCCCGTCGTCGTGAAAGAGCTTGATCGTGTCGGCATCCGGCATTTCGATCCCGGCGGCGATCGTGCGGGAGCCTTGGAAGATGATCCGGCCCTCGCTGATCGCCCACAGACCCTCCCCGGTCGGCGCGACAAAGGTGCCGTCGCGGCGGAACTCGATCGTTTTCGAACAATCGGCATTGTCGGTCCACCGCCCGAACACGAGCTCGCGGGGCACGTCGCGCGATTGCGCCGAGCGGGCGGCCGAGACCATGGCAGGCGCGGCCAGTGCCGCCAACTGCAGCGCGACCGCGATCGCCCGTGCCAGGATCCTCATCGCGAACCTTTTTGCCGAAGAGAGAGGAGCTGCCGAGCCTATCACAAGGGCGCAGGAGGTCGAGGGGAATTGCCGTTGGGGGCAGCCGTCAGGCGACCGCGATCCTGGGGAAACGTATGAACGAAATGGTGCTGCCGGTGAGGATTGAACTCACGACCTCAGCCTTACCAAGGATGCGCTCTACCACTGAGCTACGGCAGCATGACCATGTCGGGCGCCCATCGAAATGACATTTCGATGGGGTCCCCCGGGGACGCGGCGCTATGGCCGTGCCGTCGTCACTATGTCAAGGCAGGGCGATGGCCGGAAAGGACGAAGGGCGCGCGAAGCGGCTCGCCGAGGCGCTGCGGGAAAATCTGCGGCGGCGGAAGGCCCAGGCGCGGGAAACTCCGTCGTTCCGACGAAAGTCGGAATCCATGGACCCGGACCCGGAGGAGTAGCCCGGCGCCGGCGTTCATGGATCCCGGATCAAGTCCGGGATGACGCTAAAGCGGCGCGCATTGCTCCTCGAGCCAGGCGCGCGCCTCGCCGCCGAGCTGCGGACCGACGATTTCCACCACCCTGGCGTGGTAGTCGTCGACCCAGCGGCGCTCCTCGCCGGTCAACATCTCCGCGTCGATCAGGTTGCGGTCGATCGGCGCGAAGGTGAGTGTCTCGAAGCCCAGCGTCTCCTTCTCCGCTTGGTGCGGTCCGTCCGCCGCCACGGGCACGACCAGCACCAGATTCTCGATCCGGATGCCGTATTCGCCCGCTTTATAGAAACCGGGCTCGTTGGAGAGGATCATGCCCGCCTTCAGCGGCTCGTCGCCCCCCGACTGGCTGCTGCCCACCGGCGAGATGCGCTGCGGGCCTTCGTGGACGGCGAGGAAGGAGCCGACGCCGTGGCCGGTGCCATGGGCGTAATCGAGCCCGGCCGACCACAGATATTGGCGGGCGAAGCTGTCGAGCTGGCTCCCTCGCGTCCCGTCCGGGAAGATCGCTCGCGCCACCGCGATATGGCCCTTGAGGACGCGGGTGAAGCGGTCGCGCATCTCCTGCGTGGGTTCTCCGATCGCCACCGTGCGGGTGACGTCGGTGGTGCCGTCCGGATATTGGCCGCCCGAATCGACCAAATAGATCGAGTTCATCTCGAGCGGGCGGTTGGTCTCCTCGCTCGCCCGATAGTGGACGATGGCCCCGTTCGGGCCGGAGCCGGAGATGGTGTCGAAGCTGGTGTCGCGAAGGTCGCCGCAGGCCTTGCGATATTCGAGCAGCCGGTCGGACGCCTTCAGCTCGTCGAGGCCGCCCTTGGGCGCCTCGGCCGACAGCCAGTGGAGGAAGCGCGCCAGCGCGGCGCCGTCGCGGGCCTGGGCGGCGCGGTGGCCGGCGATCTCGGCCTCGTTCTTGATCGCCTTGGGGAGCACGGCGGGATCGCGCTTGGCGATCACCTTCGCGCCCGCATTCTCCAGCGCCTCGAAGATCGCCGCCACCGCCCGCTCGGGGTCGGCGACCACGGTCTTGCCGGCCAGCGAGGCGAGGTGCGGCTCGAACGCGGCGCGGTCGTGGAGCCGGACGCCGTTGCCGAGATGCTGGCGGACGTCGTCGCCCACCTTCTCCGGCGCCGCGAACAGGTCGGCGGTGCCGTCCTGGTGGACCAGGGCGAAGGCGAGGGCGACCGGCGTGTGGTCGACGTCGGCGCCGCGCACGTTGAACGTCCAGGCGATCGAATCGAGCGCCGAGAGCACCGCCGAATCGGCATGCTGCGCCTTCAGCCAGTCCGCCATCTCCTGCCGCTTGGCGGCCGACGACTTGCCGGCGAGCGCGTCGCTGTGGACGATCAGCCGCGCCGTGGAGGGCTCCGGCTTGTCGCTCCACACCGCGTCGATCGGGTTGTGCGGCACGGCGACCAGCTCGGCGCCTTTCTCCGCCAGCGCCGCGCGCGCCTTCTTCACCCAGTCGCTGGTGTGGAGCCAGGGATCGTAGCCGATCCGCCCGCCGCCCGGCGCATGCTCCTTCAGCCAGTCGGCGACGCTGGTCTCGGGCACCGACTGGTAGGACCAGTGCCGCCCGTCGACCTGCTCGCGCACCTGCAGGGTGTAGCGCCCGTCGGTGAAGATCGCCGCTTCCTCGGGGAGCACCGCGGCCGACCCCGCCGACCCCTGGAAGCCGGTCAGCCAGGCGAGTCGCTGGGCGTAGCTGCCGACATATTCGCTCATATGCTCGTCGGTCAGCGGCACGACGAACCCGTCGAGCCGCTCCGCCTTGAGCTGCTCCCTCAGCGCCTGGAGCCTCGCTTCGTAGGTCGACATGGCCGGTTCCTCATCTATGTGGGGCCGCAGATAGACCAGCCGCCCTCGTCAAGAAAGAGAGCATGACCGAGCTTCCCGAGCCGCCGCGCGCCGAGCAGCGCCCCTATCGCTACGAGCGCCACGGCGTGACGGTCGAGGATCCGTGGCACTGGCTGCGCGACCCATCCTACCCCAACGTCGGGGACGGGGACGTGCTCCGTTACCTCAAGGAAGAGAATGCCTATTTCGAAGCGGCGATGAAGCCGCACCAGGCGCTCGTCGACGCTTTGTTCGAGGAGATGAAGGGCCGGATCAAGGAGGACGACCGCTCGGTTCCGGTCAGGGACGGCGACTTCCTCTACTGGTGGGCGTTCGAGGAGGGCGCGCAATATCGCAAATGGTGGCGGCGGCCGGTCCGCGGCGGCGCCGACCAGCTCATCTTCGACGAGCCGGCCGAGGCCGCCGGCAGGGACTATTTCCGCCTCGGTGCGATGCAGGTCAGCCCCGACGGGCGCTATGCCGCCACGCTCGTCGACGACGACGGCTCCGAGCGCTTCAAGCTGCGCATCCGCGACCTCGCCGCCGGCGCCGATCTCGAGACCGTGACCGAGGCGGGCATCGGCAACATCGAATGGAGCGCGGGCTCGGACGCGATCGTCTTCACCGAGGTGAACGAGCATTGGCGCAGCTACCGCGCCCGGCTCCACCGGCTCGGCGCGCCGCTCGGCGAGGACGTCACCCTCTACGAGGAGAAGGACGATCCGGGCTTCTCGGTCGGCGTGGCGAAGAGCCACGACCGCAGCCTGATCTTCCTCGCCACCGGCGACAACAGCGCGACCGAAATCCGCTTCGTCCCCGCCGCCGATCCCGCCGCGCCGCCGGTGCTGATCGCGCCCCGCCGGCCCGGGCTCATTTATTCGGCCGACGCCGCGCACGGGAAATTGTGGCTGCTCGCCAACGACGAGCACATCAACTTCCGCCTCGCATCCGCCGATCCGGCGGCGCCGGCGGAGTGGGAGACCGTGATCCCCGGCTCGGACGAAGTCTATCTGCGCGGGGTCACCGCTTTTCGCGACCACCTCGTCATCGAGGAGCGCCTCGCCGGCCTCGACCAGATTCGCCTGCGCACTTATTCGGGCGACGAGCGCCGGGTCCGTTTCCCCGAGGCGAGCTACACCGCCGCCCTCGGCGCCACGCCCGAATTCGCGCCCGCCGCCTATCGCCTGGGCTATTCCTCGATGGTCACGCCGGGGACGGTCTACGATTATCATCCCGGCGAGGACCGGCTGGAGGTGCTCAAGGTCCAGGAGATACCCTCGGGCTACGATCCCTCGGACTACCAGACCGAGCGGCTGATGGTCCCCGCCCGAGACGGCAGGCAGGTCCCGGTCTCGGTGGTCTCCAGGAAGGGCTTTCCCAGGGACGGCGCGGGCAAGCTCTATCTCTACGCCTACGGCGCCTACGGCCACGCCATCCCGCCCAGCTTCTCGGTCTCGCGGCTCAGCCTGCTCGACCGCGGCTTCGCCTGCGCGATCGCCCATGTCCGCGGCGGCGACGATCTCGGCTACGGCTGGTTCCTCGACGGCAAGCTGGAAAGACGCGGCAACACGTTCAACGATTTCGTCGACGCCGCGAAGGGCCTGATCGCCGCCGGCTTCGCCCGCCCCGGCCGGATCGCGATCCAGGGCGGCTCGGCGGGCGGCGAGCTGATGGGGGCGGTGGTCAATTCCGACCCCGGTCTGTGGGGCGCGGTGGTCGCCGACGTCCCTTTCGTCGACGTCCTCGCCACCATGCTCGACGACAGCCTGCCGCTCACCCCCGGCGAATGGCCCGAATGGGGCAATCCGATCGAGGACAAGGCGGCCTTCGACCTGATCCGCAGCTACAGCCCCTACGACAATGTCCGCGCCCAGCCCTATCCGCCGATGCTGATCACCGGCGGCCTCAACGATCCCCGCGTCACTTATTGGGAGCCGGCCAAATGGGCGGCGAAGCTGCGCGCCACCCGCACTGACGACAATCTCCTCCTCCTCAAGATCAACATGGGCGCCGGCCACGGCGGCAAGTCCGGCCGCTGGGATTCGCTCCGCGAGGTGGCGGAAGCCTTCGCCTTCATCCTCACCCAGGTCCGCGACTGATGGCCTTCGAGACGCAGATCACCGCCACCGCGGCCGACATCGACGAGCTCGGCCACGTTAACAATGCGGTCTGGGTGCGTTGGATCCAGGACCTCGCCACCGCCCATTGGGACGCGGTCGCGCCGCCGGAGCACCGGGCCGCCTATATCTGGGTCGTGACCCGGCACGAGATCGACTATCTGCGCTTCGTCCTCCCCGGCGAGACGGTGACCGGGCGCACCTGGGTCCCGGAGCCGCCGCGCGGCGCCCGCTTCGACCGCCACATGGAGTTCGTCGGCGAGGACGGGAAGCCGCGGGTCCGGGCGAAGACGACCTGGGCGATCCTCGACAAAGCGACGGGGCGACCGCTGAGGGTACCGGCGGAGGTTGCGGCGCC
>JAXDPC010000298.1:0-9632 GCA_034668525.1 Sphingomonadales bacterium | reverse complement strand
GAGGCCGGCCTGGAGGGGCCGAGCGCCGCCTTCAACATCACCGTCTTCGCCCACATGATCGGCACGCCGCTGCAGCCCGATCTCGCCGGCCACGTCCTCCTCCTCGAGGACGTCTCCGAGCATATGTACCGGACCGACCGGGCCATGTTCCACATCACCTCCAATGCGGACGTCCGCCGCGTCGCCGGCATCCGCCTCGGCCGCTGCAGCGAGGTGCCGGTCAACGACCCGGATTTCGGCGAGAGCGAGGAGGAGGTGTTCCGGCACTGGTGCCGCCGTTCCGGAATCCCATGGCTCGGCCGCGCCGACATCGGCCACGATGCGGGCAACAAGATCGTCCCCTTCGGCCCGCGGGACTGACGTCGCCGGCGGCTAGCGGCCCTCGAAGCGCGGTTCGCGCTTTTCAAGAAAGGCGAGCACGGCGGACCTGAAGTCCTGCGTCCGTCCCGCCTCGCGCTGCGCGGCGCGCTCCGCGGCAAGCGCGTCGCTCAGCGGCAACTGCTCCGCCTCGCGCGCCAGCTTGCGGATCAGGCCGAGCGCCTTGGTCGGCCCGCGCGCGAGGTTGGTCGCGAGCGCGACCGCCTCCGCCATCAGGAACTCGTCCTCGACGACGCGCGCGACCAGGCCCCATTCGAGCGCCTTCTCGGCGGGGATGCGCTCGCCGAGCATCATCATCTCCATCGCCCGCGCCCGCCCCGCGAGGCGCGGCAGCAGCCAGGTCGCCCCGGCATCGGGAATGAGCCCGATATTGACGAAAGCCTGGAGGAAATAAGCCGAGCGCGCGGCGACCACGATGTCGGCCGAAAGCGCGAGCGAGCAGCCGGCGCCGGCCGCCGCCCCGTTCACCGCCGCGACGACCGGGATCGGCAGCGCGAACAGGGCCTCGATCAGCGGATTGAAATGCTTCTCCAGCGCCGCCCCGGCATCGTCCGGCAGGCCGCCGCCCGAGGCGAGGTCGGCGCCGCTGGAAAATCCGCGCCCCTCCCCCGTCAGCAACAGGCAGCGCGCGCCCGACGCCCCGACCTCCTCGACCGCGGCGCGAAGCTCGTCGACCGTCTGCCCCGAAAGCGCATTCAATCGCTCCGGCCGCGCGATCGTCACCGTCGCGAAGCCGGCGGGGCTGTGCTCGAGGAGGATGTGCTCGAAGGCCCGGGTCATTCCGACAGCGCCGTCTCTTCGGGCGCGTGGAGCCGCAGCCGGTTGACGCGGCGGGTGTCGCCGTCGGTCACTTCGAGCCTCCAGCCCGACGGATGCTCGACGATCTCGCCCTGCTGCGGGACGTGACCGGCGAGGACGAGGGCGAGCCCGCCCAGAGTGTCGACATCCTCGTCGACCACCCCCAGCCGCGCGTCGATCGTCTCGGCGACCTCCTCCAGCTCGGCGCGGGCGTCGGCGTCCCAGATGCCGTCCTCGAGCGGGATCAGCATGCCCTGCGGCGCTTCGTCATGCTCGTCCTCGATGTCGCCGACGATCTCCTCGACCACGTCCTCGATGGTCACCAGCCCTTCGGTGCCGCCGAACTCGTCGACCACGATGGCGAGATGGACGCGCTCGGCGCGCATCCGCGCCAGCAGATCGAGCACGCCCATCGATTCCGGGACGTAGAGGGGCGTGCGGTAGAGGACCGCGATATCGTCGGGCGGGTCCGCGCCGGTGACCTGGAGCGCGAACACGTCCTTCAGGTGGATCATGCCGACCACCGTGTCGAGGCTGCCTTCGTAGACCGGCAGCCGGCTGTGCCCCGCTTCCGCGAAGGCCGCCACCAGCCCTTCGAAGGTGATGGTGGACGGCACGGCGACGATCTCGCCGCGCGGCACCGCGAGGTCGTCGGCGGTGCGCTCGCCGAAATGGAGCAGGTTCTTCAGCATCTGCCGCTCGACATGGCTCAGATCGCCGACCGCCGGCGGCTCGCCCTCGCGGCTCTCGATCACTTCCTCGATCTGGTCGCGGAGCGTGGTCTCGCCGTCGTCACCGAACAGGAAGGTGCGAAGGCCCTTCCAGAAAGTGCCCCCGCTTTCTGGAGCGCTGCTACTCGAATCGTCGGGCATCTCTTTAAGATTGCACCTCTGTCACCTGATAAGGATCCGCAATGCCCAGCGCCGCCAGCGCGCTTTTCTCCGCCGCTTCCATCCTCTCGGCATCCTCGTCCCCGGTCTCGTGATCATAGCCGAGGAGATGGAGCGTGCCATGCACAATCAGATGGGCGGCGTGGGTCTCGATCGCGACGCGCTTCCCGGCGGCCTCGCGGGCGCAGACGCCGTGGGCGAGGATGACGTCCCCGAGCAGCGCCTCGCCGCCCTCGGCGCGGCCGAGGGATTCGAGCAACCCCGCGTCCAGCATCGGGAAGGAGAGGACGTTGGTCGGCCCGTCCTTGCCGCGATAGCCCGCGTTCAGCGCCTTGACCTCGTCGTCCGAGGCGAGCTTCACCGAGACCTCGACCGTGATGCCGCTGTCGATGAGCGCGCAGTGGATGCTCGCCCCCACCGCCGCCCGCACCGCCTCGTCGGCCAGCCGTCGCCAGTCGGTGCCACCGTCCCACTCGCCCGACGCGTCGGCCTCGACCTGGATCATGCCGAATTCCGTTCGGTCCGAGCGAAAAAGAACCGCAACCCCCTATCGCGGCGCACTGTCGGGGCCCTCATAGGCCTGGACGATGCGGCCGACGAGCGGATGCCGGACCACGTCGCCGGCCCCGAAGCGGATGGTGGCGATCCTGGGAATGTCTTCGAGCTTGCCGACCGCGTCGGCGAGGCCGGACATGCCCGGATTGGGCAGGTCGACCTGGAGCGGGTCGCCGCAGACCACCATGCGGCTGCGCATGCCGAACCGGGTCAGGAACATCTTCATCTGCTGCGGCGTGGTGTTCTGCGCCTCGTCGAGGATGATGAAGGCGTCCGACAAAGTGCGGCCGCGCATGAAGGCGATCGGGGCGATCTCGATCTCGCCGGACGCGATCCGCCGCTCGACCTGCTCGGTCGGCAGCATGTCGTAGAGCGCGTCGTACAAGGGCCGCAGATAGGGATCGACCTTCTCCTTCATGTCGCCGGGAAGGAAGCCGAGCCGCTCGCCCGCCTCGACCGCCGGCCGCGACAGGATCAGCCGGTCGACCGAGCCGCCGATCAATTGCTGCACCGCCTGCGCGACGGCGAGATAGGTCTTGCCGGTGCCCGCCGGCCCGAGCGCGAAGATGAGGTCGTCGCGCGCCAGAGCCTCCATGTAGACGGCCTGGGTCTTGGAGCGCGGCACGATCGTCTTCTTGCGCGTCCGGATCATCACCTTGGGCGGCTCGGCGACGTCGGCCGCGATGATTCCGTCGAGCGTCGGCTGGCCCGACATGGAGATGATCGCCTCGACCGTCTCGGCGTCGATGTCCTGGCCTTCGTCGAGCCGGTTGTAGAGACCCTGCAGCACGTCGCGGGCGCGCGCCGCGTCCTCCGGCTGCCCCTCGATCTGCACCTTGGTGCCGCGCGCGGCGATAAAGACGCCGAGCTTGTCCTCGATCGCGACGAGGTTGCGGTCGAACTCCCCGAACAATGGGCCCATCAGATGCGCCTGCTCGAACTGCAGCTCGAGGCGGGCGCGGGGCCCCTCCGCCTCTGCGACCCGTTTCTGCGCCATCAGGCGGCCGCCCGCACGAGCTCGGCGCCGGCGAGGCTGTTCGGGCCCGCGCCGACGATCTCCACCTCGACGATGTCGCCGATCGAAGCGGAGGTCTCAAGGTGGACGGATTGCAGCCAGGGCGACTTGCCGACGAGCTGGCCCGGCCGCTTCCCGTTTCGCTCGAGCAGCACCGACGTCCGCTTGCCGACCGTGGCGCGGTTGAAGGCGAGTTGCTGCTCGTTGATCAGCGCCTGGAGACGCTGCAGCCTTTCGTCCTTCACCTCTTCGGGCACCTGTCCGTCCATAGCGGCGGCGGGGGTTCCCGGCCGCGGCGAATATTTGAACGTGTAGGCCTGCGCGTAGTTCACAATCCTCACGATTTTCAGAGTCTCCTCGAACTCCGCGTCCGTTTCGCCGGGGAAGCCGACGATGAAGTCGCCCGACAGCGCAATGTCCGGTCGCGCCGCACGGACCCGGTCCAGGATATGCAGATAGCTCGCGGTGCCGTGGCTGCGGTTCATCGCCTTGAGCACGCGATCGCTGCCGGACTGTACCGGCAGGTGCAGATAAGGCATCAGCTTTTCGACTTCGGCATGGGCCCGGATCAGCCCTTCCGTCATGTCGTTGGGGTGGCTCGTCGTGTAGCGGATACGCGCCAGGCCCGGCAGCTCGGCAAGGGCGCGGATAAGCGCGTCGAGCCCGCGCCCCTCCTCCGCCCAGGCATTCACGTTCTGGCCCAGCAATATGATCTCCCGGGCGCCCATCTCGACCAGCCACCGCGCCTCGTCGAGGATCGCGTCCCATGGCCGCGAAACCTCGGCGCCGCGCGTATATGGGACGACGCAATAGGTGCAGAATTTGTCGCAGCCCTCCTGCACGGTCAGGAAGGCCGAGGGGCCCTGCCGCCGCCGCGCCGGCAGGGCGGCGAACTTCGACAGGATCGGCATGTCGGTATCGAGCCCGCGCCCTCCGCCCCTGGCAGCGGCGACCAGCCCGGGAAGCCGATGATAGGCTTGCGGGCCGACGACGATGTCGACGCCCGGGGCCCGGCGTGGGATCTCCTCGCCCTCGGCCTGGGCGACGCAGCCGGCGACCGCGATCATCGGCGCCGCGCCGCCGCCCGCGCCGCGCTTCATCAGGCGGCCGATGTCGGAATAGACTTTTTCCGCCGCTTTCTCGCGGATGTGGCAGGTATTGAGGACGACGAGGTCGGCCGTGTCCGCGCCGGCGGCGGCAATCATCCCCTCCGCCTCGAGCAATTCCGTCATCCGCCCGCCGTCATAGACGTTCATCTGGCAGCCGAAGCTCTTGACGTGGAAGGTCTTGGGGTCGCGGATCTTCATCGCGGCGCATATAGGCGAGCCGGGTCCGCTTCGGAAGCGCCCAGAGCGGCGAGGACTTCCGCTTCCGCGGCGGCCGCGAGCGTCTTGCGGTGGCCGGACCGATGCGGGTCGATCGGCTCGAGGAAATGGAGCGTGACCGGCATTCTGCCGCGGCGCGACAGGATGCGGCGGGCATTGGCGGCGGTGGTCTCGCCCTCGATCCAGGCGATGTCCGCAATCGCGGCGCCATAGTCGATCGCGACCGGCTGCACGCGCACCTGCGGCAAAGGCGGAAAGAGCGAGGCGAACAGGCTCGGCCGGAACGGCAGCGTCTCGCCCGGCTCGCTGACCGTCCCTTCGGGAAACAGGGCGACCGGGCGGCCGGCGGCGAGCGCTTCGCGCAGGGCGTCGGCCTGGCCCCTGACGCCGCTTCGCTCGGCGCGCGCGACGTAGACACTGTCGTTCAGCCGCGACAGCCAGCCGACGACCGGCCAGCGCGCCACTTCTTCCTTCGCGACGAACGCGGCACCCGCGCTGCCGCCGAGCAGGAGAATGTCGAGCCAGCTCTTGTGATTGGCGGCGAACAGCACGTCGCGCTCGAGGGGCCGGCCTTCGATCCGCGTCCGGATTCCGGCGGCCCGACCTGCCCACCACAGAAAACGCCGCGGCCAGCGGGAGCGGCGCAGCAGCAGAAGCGACAGATAATGGAGCGGGAGGCAGACGAGCAGGCCCAGCGCGATCGCCGCCGCGCGCAGGATCAGCCGCATCGCCCTACGTCTTGCGCCCCAGCGCGACGCCGTAGAGCTCCATGCGATGGTCGACGAGTCGGAAGCCGAGCTTCTCCGCGATGCGGCGCTGCAGCGTCTCCAGTTCCTCGTCGACGAACTCGATCACGCGGCCGGTCTCGACATCGATGAGATGGTCGTGATGCGCTTCGGCCGCCGCTTCGTAACGGGCTCGGCCATCGCCGAAATCGTGCCGCTCAAGGATTCCGGCTTCCTCGAACAGCCGGACCGTCCGGTAGACCGTCGCGATCGAAATGCCGGGATCGATAGTTGACGCGCGCGCGTGCAGCGCCTCGACGTCGGGATGGTCCTCGGCTTCGGAAAGGACGCGGGCGATGACTCGCCGCTGTTCGGTGATCCGCAGCCCCTTGTCCGCGCAGAGCGCCTCGATGTCGATACTGCGTGACATGCTCTCTCGCGCCTTAGCCCGGAAACCGGCCCGGTCCAAGAGCGCGGATAGGACAACGCCGCCCCCGGCCGGGAGGCGCGGGGACGGCGTTGCAGGGGCCGGGGTGCTGGCCCCTTGGGCTATGGCTGATGAACCTATTTGCGCGGACCGCGGCGGCGCTTGGTGCCGAGACCGATCTTCTTCGCCAGGGCCCGGCGCTGCTCGGCATAATTGGGCGCGACCATCGGATAATCGGCGCCAAGGCCCCATTTCTGGCGATACTGATCCGGAGTCATGCCGTGATCGGTCATCAGATGGCGCTTCAGCATCTTCATCTTCAGGCCGTCTTCCAGGCACACGACATAGTCCGGCTTGATCGAAGAGCGCACCGAAACGGCCGGCTCCTGCTTCACCGGCGGCTCTTCCTGAACCTGGCCGAGACCAGCGAGAGCATTGTGGACGTTCTGGATCAGCACCGGCAGATCATTCACCGCCACGCTGTTATTGCTCACGTGCGCCGACACGATATCGGCCGTCAGGGATACGAGGGCTTCCGCCGCATTGTCCTGGTTGTCCATTTCCGCTCCGCCAAAATGAAAAGTTCGAGGGCTCCTTCCTACCGTTTCCGATAGGTTGTATCCAAACTAGGTCCATTTTGGTGCAATTTGCAAGCAGCAAACGAAAATGGGGAAGCCGGCTTGTCCTAATCGGGCACGGCGCGGGCCAGTGTCAGGGCGTCATATATCTGGCCGTCGCGGCCGCTATAGTAGTTGCGGCGACGTCCAACCTGAGTAAAGCCGGCCCGCCTGTACAGGTTAACAGCATGATTTCCTTCCCGAACTTCGAGGTGAAGGCGCTCCGCTCCGCGGCCCGAGGCGCGCGCGACGAACGCGTCGAGCAACAGTCGGCCCACGCCTTTGTGCTGATCCTTGGCCTTGACGCCGAGCAGCAGCAGCTCGGCCTCGCGCGCGACGATCCGGCCCATCGCGAAGCCGACGACCTCGTCGCCGCGATAGGCGAGCGTCAGCCAGACGCCGGGCATCGGCAGCAGCCCGGCGCATTGCGGCCCCGTCCAGGCTTCGCCGTAACAGGGATCGAAGCTTGCGCTCATCACGCCCATCACCGCGTCGAGATCGGCTATGCCGCCCTCCAGGATCGTTACTTGCTCCTCAATCACGCGGACGGCCTCGCATCCGGAGCGCGCCCGTAGATCGGTCGCGGCGCGAGGCTGCGAAGCGGATCCGACAGCAGACGGGCGCCGGCCGCGCGGGGGAGGGCGTCTCGCCACTCCCCGAAGCCCCGCGCGCCGACCAGCGCCTCGGCGCCCGAGCCCACGACCAAGGGTGTCCCGATCGCCGCGGCCGCGGCTTCGGACCCGAGCGAGCGGAGCGCGTCGAGGGGCGCGAGGGGGTCACCGCCGAAGCTTTGCACGAAAAGCTCGCCATGTCCTCCATGGAGGGCGACCGCCACCTGCGGCGCGCCGCTCGCCGCGGCCAATGCCGCCAGCGACGAATAGCCCGCGAGCGGGACGCCCCAGCCGATCGCAAGGCCCTGCGCGGCGGCAAGGCCGACGCGCACTCCGGTAAAGCTGCCGGGACCGCAATCGACCAGGATCGCATCGGGGCGCCGTCCCGGTAGATTGGCGTCGAGCAACTCGGCGATCATCGGCAGCAGCCGCTCGGCGTGGCCGCGTCCGACCAGCTCGTACCGCTCGGCGAGGACCGTGCCGCCGTCGATCAGCGCCGCCGAGCAGGCCGCGGTGGCGCTGTCGATCGCCAGCAGCATCAGACCGCTTCGACCGCCTCCACCTCGGGCACATAGTGGCGGAGCAGGCCTTCGATGCCGTTCTTGAGCGTCATCGTCGAGGAAGGGCAGCCCGAGCAGGCGCCGTGCAGCGCGAGATAGACCGTCCCGCGCGAGAAGCCGCGATAGACGATGTCGCCGCCGTCCTGCGCGACCGCGGGCCGGACCCGGGTCTCGATCAGCTCGCGGATCTGGGCGACCACCTCGGCGTCGGCGGGGTCCTCCTCGATCGCGTCGGGCGCCACGGCGATGCCGGCGGCGCTCCCGGGATTGAACAGTGGCGCGCCGCTGGAAAAGTGGTCGAGCAGGACCGACAGGACCTCCGGCTTGAGCTGCCGCCAGTCCGCGCCGGGCGCCGCAGTCACAGAAATGAAGTCGCGGCCGAAGAACACGCCTTCGACCTCGCCCGTCGAGAAGATGGCCGAGGCGAGCGGCGAAGCGTCCGCATCTTCGGGCGTCGCGAAGTCGCGCGTGCCCCCTTCCATGACCGTCAGGCCCGGAATGAACTTCAGAGTCGCCGGATTGGGCGTCGTTTCCGTTTCGATCAGCATCATGGCGATGTGGGCCGATCGGAGGCCGCGATCAAGGTCCCGGCCGGTCTAAAGCGAAGCGCAGATCTCGATCTCGAGGTCGGAGAGAGCCTGGCTCACATGGGCGCCGACGCGCCAGACCTGAAGGCGGTCCAGCTCTTCGAGCGCGTCCCTCAGCTTGTCGGCGACCGCGCTCAGGGCGGCGGTCCGGTCTCCGGCCCCGATGTCGGCCTGGAAGGCCGTGGAAACGTCGTTCAACTTGTCCATCTGCAGGCGACCTTTTCGTGCGCGGCGAGTGCTGTTTCAAGCAACGGTATCACCTGCGCCGAGCGGCAGCAATGACGCTGCCCCCCGTACTGTCCCGGTCCGGCATTTGGCATACCAAGCGTCGGAGATTGGCGGCCGGCGCCGGCCCGCGCAGATTTCGCCGATGACGAACGAACGTGACCCGCCTGCGCTCCGATCGGCGTGCCTGGGGCGCGAGCCGTGAGCGAAGGCATCGAAGCCGTGCGGCACCTCGCCGCGCTCCTGGCAACGGCGTGGCCCGAGGAGGCGGATGTCCGCGCCGATGCCCTGGTCGCCGAATTCGGGTCCGTGGCCGGGGTCCTTGCGGCGCCGGCGGAAGCCTTGCGCCGCTGCCTCGGCGCGGAAGACGGCGGCATCGCCGCCTTCCTGCTCAGCGTTCGCTCCGCCTTCGCCGCCGCCACGGCGCCCGAGAGCGATCGCCCCCTCCTGCCGAGCTCCGAGGCGCTCGGCGACTTTCTCCGCACCGGCGCGGCGCCCGCGGCCGGATCGCTCCGCATCCTCTATCTCAACGCGCGGAACCTGCTCGTGGCCGACGAGACCGTCGGCGAAGATCTGCCCCCGGCCGGGACGCTCCGGCACGGAACCATCCTGAAGCGCGCGCTCGAGCGGGGTGCCACCGCCATCATCCTCGTGGGACGCCGCGAGCGGGCCGAACCGGAGCCGGAAGACCTCGAGGAGACGGCGCGGCTGGTTCGTGCCGCGAAGACGCTCGACATCGTCGTTCACGACCGGATCCTGATCGCTGCAGGGGGCTGGCGCAGCTTCAAGCATAGCGGGTTGCTCGTCTGAGAGATGGGAGCCGGGCATGGTCGCCCGGCGTTCATCCTTTCACTATTGCGACTTAATCGCATTAGCGGTAAGGTGCCCTCATGATCGTCTGCGTCTGCAATGCGATTCG
>JAXDPC010000297.1:0-4850 GCA_034668525.1 Sphingomonadales bacterium | reverse complement strand
ATCTTCATCGACTATCTGAGGAACGACCCTACCTCGACCGCCGTCGGCCCTTATTCCACGCGCTCGCGCCCCGGCGCGCCGGTCGCCATGCCGCTGGACTGGGACGAGGTCACCGAGGATCTCGATCCGCGGCGTTTCGACGTGACGACGGTGCCCGAGCGGCTCCGCGCGCTCGGTCGCGATCCCTGGTCGAAGATCGGCGCCGTCCGCCAGAATCTGCCCGATTAGGGCCGCGATCGGTCCGAATTAGGTCCGTTTCGCAAGTTGAAAGCACTTGCCCGCGCTTGGCGGTGAATCCATGGTCGCCGCGCCTCCCGTTGCGAGACTTTCGAAAGGCCGTGCTCTGAGTTCCCGTATTGTCTACGTGGTGGACGACGACCGCAACGTCCGCCTCATGCTCAGTTACATGCTGGGCGATGCGGACCTGCAATCCCGCCCCTTCGCCAGCGGCAGCGACTTCCTTGCCGCCCTGCCCGATCTCGATCCCGGCTGCATCCTGCTCGACGTGCGCATGCCGGACATGGACGGCCTGGCGGTGATGGCGGAGCTCGCCCGCCGCCCGGTGGACTGGCCCGTAGTGTTCATGACCGGCCATGGCGAAGTGCCGGTCGCCGTCGAGGCGATGAAGCTCGGCGCGATCGATTTCCTGCAGAAGCCCTTCTCGGAAGAAGCATTGCTCGCCAGCTTCGAGCGCGGCTTCGCCCTGCTCGAGGAGCGCAAGGCGGCCAGCGCCCGGCGCGCCGACGCTTTGGCGCGGGTCGAGCTGCTGAGCAGCCGCGAGCGCGAGGTGCTGCAGGGCCTGCTCGCCGGCCTCCCCAACAAGCAGATCGCCGACCGGCTCGGCATTTCGCTGCGCACCGTCGAGATGCACCGCGGCAACATGATGGACCGGCTCGGGGTGGATAATCTGGCCGAAGCGCTTACCTTGGCGATGGACAGCGGGCTGCCGGCTCTGGTGGCCAAAGCCGGCTGAGAATTCTTACCGTGGCGAGGTGGCGATGGCGCGCGAACAGGCGATACTGGCGGGCGGCTGCTTCTGGTGCACTGAGGCGGTGTTCAAGGATGTGATCGGCGTCGAGACGGTCGAGAGCGGCTATATCGGCGGCCATAGCGCCAACCCGACCTATCGCGAGGTCTGCGGCGGCGGCACCGGCCATGCCGAGGCGATCCGCGTCACCTTCGATCCGGAAGCGATCTCCTACGGGGAGGTCCTCGACATTTTCTTCGCCACCCACGATCCGACCCAGCTCAACCGCCAGGGCAACGACGTCGGCACCCAATACCGCTCGGCGATCTTCCCGCTGTCGGCGGCGCAGGAAGAAGCCGCGCGCGCCGGCATGGCGCGGGCGCAGCCGGACTGGCCGGCGCCGATCGTCACCAGCATCGAGCAGCCCGGCGACTGGTGGCCGGCCGAGGATTATCATCAGGACTATTGGGAGGGCGAAGGCCAGCGCAATCCCTATTGCCTCGCGGTCATCCCGCCCAAGCTCCAGAAGCTCAGGAAGAGCTTCGCCGCGCGGCTGAGGAGCGCCGAAGCCGGCGCCTAACCTGCGGCTTTGGACAGGGTGAATGCGGCGAGGAACCCGGCGACCGCGATCAGCCCCGCATAATCGTGCGTGCCTTCGAAGGCTTCGGGAACCATCGTGTCGACGATCATCGCCAGGATCGCGCCGGCGGCGACCGCCTGCACCACCGGCACGGCGGCCGGGTTGGCCCCGTCGAACAGCAGGTAACCGGCCAGCGCGGCGGCGCCCGCGGCGAGCGCGATCGCTCCCCAGAGCAGGAAGACGAAGGCGGCGCTCTTGCCTTCGGCCCTCATCCCCGCCGCGCTCGACAGGCCCTCGGGCAGGTTCGAGAGGAAGACGGCGATGACCGCGACGATGCCCACGGCGCCCCCTTCGAGCAGGCTGACGCCGATCACGATCGATTCGGGAATGCCGTCCAGCAAGGCGCCGAGCGCGAGCGAGGAGGCGTTGTTCTCGCACGCTTCCTTGTGGCTCGCCCGCACCGACCCGTCGGACCGCTTGCGGTGCCGCGCGCCCCACGCCGCCAGCAGGCGGTTGCAGCCGGTGTAGGCGATCGCGCCGCCGATGAAGCCCCAGGCCACCGGCACCAATCCGCCGCGATGCCAGGCCTCGTCCATCAACTCGAACGACAGAGCGGAGATCAGCACGCCCGCGCCGAACGCCATGATCCCCGCGACGGCGCGGCGCGGCAGCGGCACGAACCAGCCGACCGCGGCTCCTATCAACAGCGCCGAGCCGCTGAGCAGGCCCCACAGGCCCGCCTGAAGCGCGAGCGTCATTGATCCTCGCCGCGCGGAGCGGCGGCCCGGCGAAGCCGGTCGTTGATGGCGAGGCCGATGCCGTCGGACGGTATGGGCGCGACGGCGATGCGCGTCCGGGCCTGAGCGTCGGCCCGGTGCAGAGCGTCGAACAGGCGCGCGGCGGCCTCTGCCAAGTCCCCCGAGACGCTGAGATTGTCGTCGCCCGAAACCGCGCCGAAGCCGATCAGCCATTCGTCCCCGGCCCGCGCCGTCGCCTCCAGCCGGAGCGCCTTGGCGGGGGCATAATGGCTGCGCATCTGGCCCGGTGCCTCCATCTGCGCGCCCTCGCCCGGGATAGTGTAGACGACCTGCTTTCTCCGTCCCCGGGCGCCCGGAGGGTTCAGGACGCCCTCAATCTGTTCCTGTGTCACGGGTCCGGGGCGCAACAGCCGCACGTCGCCTCGCTCGACCGCCACGATCGTCGATTCGAGGCCCTGCTGCGTCGGACCGCCATCGATGATCCAGCCTATCCGGCCGCCAAGGCTGGCCAGGACATGCTCGGCTCGGGTGGGGCTGACGGCGCCGCTGGCGTTGGCTGACGGAGCAGCGAGCGGCCGCCCCGAGCTAACCATCAGCGCCTGCATGATCGGATGGGCCGGGCAGCGTAGCGCCACTGTCGGCAAGCCCGCGGAGACGGCTGGGGCGAGCGCGCTCGTAGCTCGGCGCGGGAGCACCAGGGTGAGAGGCCCGGGCCAGCAGGCGGCAGCGAGCGCCTGCGCCGTGTCGTCGAACCAGGCGTGAAGCTGCGCCTCTTCATAGCCGACATGGACGATGAGCGGATTGAACGAAGGACGGCCTTTGGCCTCGTAGATTCGAGCGACGGCGTCGGGATTGGTCGCGTCAGCGGCAAGGCCGTAGACCGTCTCCGTCGGCACCGCGACGATCTCTCCGGCTCGGATGCGGCGCCCCGCCTCGGCGAGCGAATCGCCGTGGAACGGCGACACTGAGGTCTTTTGCGCGCTCACCGCCCCGCGCTATAGCGCCCGTTTCAGCAGCGCAACGGCGAGAGAGCAGGATGACCTATACGCCCCCCGTCGCCGAGCAACGTTTCGTGCTGGAACATGTCGTCGCGATCGACGAGCTCGCCGGCCACAACCGCTTCGCCGAGGCGACGCCGGACCTGATCGATGCGATCGTCGAGGGCGCCGGCGCCTTCGCGGCGGGCGCGTTCGCGCCGCTCAACCGGATCGGCGACGAGACCGGCGCCCGCTGGTCGGCGGACGGCGTCGCCATGCCGCCCGGCTTTCGCGAGGCCTATCGCGCTTATGTCGAGGGCGGCTGGGGCACCCTGGCGGGGCCACCCGCGCATGGCGGCCAGGGGCTGCCGTTGACCCTTGCTACCGTGGTGATGGAGGATCTCGGCTCGGCCAACATGGCCTTCTCGCTTTGTCCGATGCTGAGCGCCGGCGCCGTCGAGGCGCTGACCCATCACGGCTCGGCCGACCTGAAGGCGCGCTATCTGCCGAAGCTGGTCTCCGGCGAATGGACCGGCACGATGAACCTCACCGAGCCGCAGGCCGGCTCCGACGTGGGCGCGCTCAACACCCGCGCCGTCCCCGCCGCCGACGGCGCCTGGTCGATCCATGGCCAGAAGATCTTCATCACCTTCGGCGACCACGATCTCGCCGACAATATCGTCCACCTCGTCCTCGCCCGGACGCCGGACGCGCCCGCGGGGACGAAGGGCATCTCGCTCTTCCTGGTGCCCAAGATACTGCCCGACGGCAGCCGCAACGACCTGCGCTGCGTCTCGATCGAGCACAAGCTCGGCATCCACGCCTCGCCGACCTGCGTCATGTCCTACGGCGACGAGGGCCGCTGCACCGGCTGGCTGATCGGCGAGGAGATGGGCGGGATGCGCGCCATGTTCACGATGATGAACAATGCCCGCCTCAACGTCGGCCTGCAGGGCGTTTCCATCGCCGAGCGGGCGACGCAGGCCGCGGCGGCGTTCGCCGGGCAGCGCATCCAGGGCAGCCGCGAAGGCCGTCCCGCACCGATCGTCGCCCATCCCGACGTGCGGCGGATGCTGCTCAGGATGAAGGCGCTGACCCAGGCCGCGCGCGCGCTCGCTTATTATTCGGCCGGCCAGACCGACCGCGCCGGTCTCGGCGATGCGGGCGCGAAGGCGCGTGCCGACCTGCTGACGCCCCTGGTCAAGACCTACGGCACCGACGTGGGCGTCGAGGTCGCCAGCCTCGGCGTCCAGGTTCATGGCGGCATGGGCTATATCGAGGAGACGGGAGCCGCCCAGCACCTGCGCGACATCCGCATCTCGCCCATCTACGAAGGCACCAACGGCATTCAGGCGGCCGATCTCGTCATGCGCAAGATCGGCCTCGAAGGCGGCGCCGTGCTGGCCCGGCTGCTCGCCGACATCCGCGCCGATGCGAACGCGCAGCTCGCGGCTTTGGTCGACGCCATGGACGATGTGCTCGGCTGGATGGAGGGCGCTTCGGTCGAGGACAGGCTCGCCGGCTCCTACCCGCTGACGACGATGCTCTCCGTCGCGACCGCCGGGTGG
>JAXDPC010000296.1:0-4674 GCA_034668525.1 Sphingomonadales bacterium | reverse complement strand
GCATGCTTCCTGAACGGCGCATAAACGGGATAATCGTTGCATTGCGGCCGCGGAGGCGGGATCAGCGCGGCATGCGCAGGCTCGTCGTGCCCCTCCTGATGCTCGCCATCGCCGCCCCCGCCCTCGCCCAGCGTCGGCCGCTCGGCACCTGGTATTTCTGGGGCGCCTTCCGCGACAATGAGCGCTGCTATGCGATCGCCGAGCCGGCCCAGCCGGGGGAGGGCGGGCCGTTCGCCTCGATCGGCTGGTGGCCGGGGCGCGGGATCGGCGGCCAGCTCCACGTCCGGCTCGGGCGCGAGAAAAGGCCGGGCTCGGCCGTCCTGCTGCGGATCGACGGCCGCACCTTCCAGCTCCTTTCCGGCCCGCGCGACGCCTGGGCGCCGGATGCGCGCGCCGACGCGGAGATCGTCGCGGCGATGCGTTCGGGCGTCGATCTGACCGTGGAGACGCGGAGCGCGCGCGGGACGCCGATGCGCGACCTCTACCGCCTGCGCGGCGCCGCGACCGCGATCGACGCCGCCGCCATCGCCTGTCGCCGGCGATGAAATTCTATATCGCCCGGCACGGCGAGACCGTGTTCAACGCGGCCCGCCGGATGCAGGGCGAGAGCGAGCACACGCCGCTGACCCGCGCCGGCTTCGCCCAGGCGGAAGAGATCGGCGCCGCGCTCGCCCGGCATCTCGGGCCCGGCGCCGGACTCGCCCTCTGGGCCTCGCCGACCGGCCGGGCATTGCAGACGCTGGCCATCGCCGCCGAGCATCTCGGCCTCGACTGGCACCGGGCGCGGACCGACCCCCGCCTTTCCGAGATGGAGATGGGCGGCTGGGGCGGACGCTTCTACGCCGAGATCGCCGAGGCGCATGGCGGCTTCGTCGACGCCCGCGCGGGCCTGTTCACCTGCCGTCCGCCCGGTGGGGAATGGTATGACGACATCGCCCGGCGGCTGCGCTGCTGGCTCGACGACACCGCCGCGGAGGCGGGGGACCGGCTCGTGGTGATGCACGGAATCTCCTCCCGGGTGCTGCGCGGGCTGCTGACCGGCGCGCCCGACCGGCCGCAATGCGGCGCGCCGGTCGCGGACCCGCTCCCGCAGGGCTCGGTGGTCTGCGTGGAGGATGGCGTGGAGAAGGTGGTCGGCCTGGGCAGCGGCGACCTCGGCGCTTCCGGCACGGCCTAGAAAAAGCGCGGCTTCTCGCCTACATCGTGCCGCTCATGACAGCGCCGATGCCCATCCCCGGTCATATCGACCCGGTTCCCGTCCCGCGCCCGACGACGGCGGGCGGCGACCCGCGCGTCGACCTGGTCGGCCTCTCCAAGGCCGGGATCCGCGCCGCCCTGGCCCAAGCGGGGCTGGACGAGCGCCAGGCGAAGCTCAGGGCCAAGCAGCTCTGGCACCAGATCTACAATCGCGGCGCGACCTCCTTCGACGCGATGAGCGACATCGCCAAGCCGCAGCGCGCCTGGCTCGCCGAGCGCTTCGTCGTCGGCCGGCCGGAGGTGGTGGTCGAGCAGGTCTCGACCGACGGCACGCGCAAATGGCTGCTGAAGACGCGCGACGGCCACGATTTCGAGATGGTGTTCATCCCGGACGCCGACCGCGGCACGCTTTGCGTCTCGAGCCAGGTCGGCTGCACCTTGAACTGCCGCTTCTGCCACACCGGGACGATGCGGCTGGTGCGCAACCTCGAGGCGGGCGAGATCGTCGGCCAGGTGATGCTCGCCCGCGACGCTCTCGGCGAATGGCCGTCGCAGCCGGAAGGGCGGATGCTCTCCAACATCGTGATGATGGGGATGGGCGAGCCGCTCTACAATTTCGACAATGTCCGCGACGCGCTCAAGATCGTGATGGACGGCGACGGCCTCGGCCTCTCCCGCCGCCGGATCACGCTCTCGACCTCGGGCGTGGTGCCGATGATGGCCCGCGCCGGCGACGAGATCGGCGTCAACCTGGCGGTGTCGCTGCACGCGGTGACCAAGGCGGTGCGCGACGAGATCGTGCCCTTGAACCGCAAATACGGGATCGAGGAGCTGCTCGAAGCCTGCGCCGCCTATCCCGGCGCCAATAACGCCCGCCGCATCACCTTCGAATATGTGATGCTGAAGGATATGAACGACAGCGACAACGACGCGCGCGAGCTGGTCCGGCTGATCCGCAAGTACAAGCTGCCGGCCAAGGTCAATCTGATCCCGTTCAACCCCTGGCCCGGCGCGGCCTACGAATGCTCGGACGACGAGCGGGTGCGGCGCTTCTCCGAGATCGTGTTCGAGGCCGGCATCTCCGCCCCCATCCGCCGCCCGCGCGGCCGGGACATCATGGCCGCCTGCGGCCAGTTGAAGTCCGCGGCCGAGAAGAAGAGCCGCGCCGAGCTGGACCGGATCGCCGAAGAGAAGCAGGCCGCGCTCGCCTGACCCCATTCGAAATCGGTCAGCAATTGATTTCTAAACCTTTTTAGTGTCCGCTGCGCACGCTACAGTTGCGTGCGTTCAGGGAGTTTCCAGCGTCGATGGCCATGCACTCGCTTGTCCTTCCGGCCGAGGCGCCGGAGCGCATGGCGGAACTGGTCGAGCGCTTCGACTGGGCGGCCACCCCGCTCGGACCGCGCGAGGCCTGGTCCCCCGCCTTGGCCTTCGCCGCCGATCTGTGTCTGCGCGCGAGCGTGCCGATGGCTCTTTACTGGGGGCCGGATCTCCGCCTCCTCTACAACGACGCCTGGGCGCCCGTGCTCCGCGAGCGCCATCCGGACGCGCTCGGCCGGCCCGCCGCGGACATCTGGCACGACATCTGGGACCTCATCCGAGGCGGTTTCGAGCAGGTGATCGCGACCGGCGAGGGCGTGTCCGTCTACGAGCAGATGCTGCCGATGCGGCGCGGCGAAACGGTCGAGGAGACCTATTGGAACTACAGCCTGACGCCGATCGCCGGCGAAGGCGGCCGGGTCGCGGGCATCCTCAACCAGAGCATCGACATCACCAAGGCCCTGCTCGCCGAGCGCCGCCTCTCCTTCCAGATCGCCCTCGCCGACCGGCTGCGCGGCCTTTCCGATCCCGAGGAGGTCAAGCACGCCTCGACCGAGCTGCTCGGCCGCTATCTCGGCGCCAGCCGGGTCGGCTATGCCGAGATCGACGAAGCGCAGGGCACCGTCGCCGTGCGCGGCGACTGGACCCGCAATCCCGATACGCAGAGCCTCGGCGGCCAGAGCGGCCTGATCAGCTCGTTCGGCGAGGAGGCGCTCGCCTTCCTGCGCACCGGCGAGACTCTGGCCATTCCCGACATCCGGGCGCTGCCTCTCGCCGAGAGCCAGCGCGGCGGCTCCTGGGAGGCGATCGGCATGCGGGCGCTGATCACCGTGCCTCTGGTCCGCGACGGCGAGCTCAAGGCCCTGCTCTACGTCCACGAGCCGCACCCGCGTCACTGGAAGCGCTCCGAGGCGGCGATGGCGCGCGACGTCGCGGAGCGAACCTGGGCCGCGGTCGAGCGGGCCCAGGCCGAGCAGCGCCAGCGTCTCTTGATCAACGAGCTCAATCACCGGGTGAAGAACACGCTCGCGACCGTCCAGGCGATCGCCTACCAGACGCTGAAGGGCGAGGTGCCGCTGGCCGAGGCGCGTGCCCGCTTCGAGGCGCGCCTGCTGGCGCTCTCGCGCGCCCACAGCCTGCTCACCGCGCGCAACTGGGAAGGCGCCAGCCTGGCGCGGGTCGTCGCCGACGCGACCGAATATCTCGCCGGGGAAAGCGGCCGCTTCGAGATCGGCGGCGACGAGCTGATGCTGTCGCCGCGGGCGGCGCTGGCTCTCACCCTCGCCTTCCACGAGCTCAGCACCAATGCCGCCAAATATGGGGCGCTCTCGGTAGAAGGCGGCACGGTCTCGATTGCCTGGCGGGCGGAGAACGGCGTGCTGCGCATAGAATGGAAGGAGCGCGGCGGCCCGCCGGTCGAGGAGCCGGCCCGGCGCGGCTTCGGCTCGCGGCTGATCGAGCGCGGCCTTACCGGCGATCTCGGCGGCAAGGCAGCGCTCGCCTTCGAGAGCGACGGCCTCTCCTGCACGATCGAGGCGGCGCTCGCCAGCGTGGTTTCGGGAGAGCCGGCGCTCGGCTGAGCCGCCCAATCGCGCCTCGCCGCCGAACAGTGCCGGGCTGAGACGCGGCGCCGCGCCCGCTTGACCGCGCGCGCGGGCGGAGGTCAGAAGCGGTTCATGACGCCGACCCGCCACCCGAGCTGACCGTGGCGACTCCCCCTCTCAGATGGTGGGAGCGGCGTTCCACCGTCGCCTTGCTGGTGCTGCTCTCGGCGCTTCCCCTGCTGTGGCCCGACGTGCCGCCCTTGCTCGACCTTCCGGGGCATATGGGCCGCTACCGGGTGCAGCTCGACGGCTCCACCTCGCCCGCGCTCCAGCATTATTACAGCTTCGAGTGGCGGCTGATCGGCAATCTCGGCATCGATCTGCTGGTGATGCCGCTGGCCGCGGTCTTCGGCCTCGAGCTTGCGGTGAAGCTGATCGTGATCACCATCCCGGCGCTGACTGTCGCCGGGTTGCTCTGGGTGGCGCGGGAGGTCCACGGCCGGATTCCGCCCACCGCCTTGTTCGCCGTCCCCTTCGCCTACAATTTCCCGTTCCTGTTCGGCTTCGTGAACTATGCGCTGTCGATGGCGCTCGCCCTGCTCGCCTTCGGCCT
>JAXDPC010000295.1:0-7377 GCA_034668525.1 Sphingomonadales bacterium | reverse complement strand
GACGTCCGCGACCTCCTCTGGAAGGCGACGCCGCTCGACTGGGCGATCCACGAGGACAAGCCCCGCGCCCGCGCCTGGCTGGAGGCGGCTAGCGCCCCGCGCTGAAGCGGCGGCCGCTGCGCGTCGTAACGGTCAGCGGACCGCGCGGGTCGGCAGGGAAGGTGCTGGAGATCGCCTCGAACAGCCGCTCGGCGTCCGCATCGGAGCGCACGGCGACGCAGACGATCTTCTCGCCTTCGCGGCCTTGGGCGACGGTCTGGACCGAGGTGACTCCGGGATCGTCGGCGAGGAGCCGGTCGACGGCGGCGGAGGCGGTGCGGTCGATCCCCATCGCATAGCTTCCGAACTCGACGCGCAGGACGCAGTCGGCGGGGGTCTCCGGCCCGATCGAATGAGTGAACATCGGGGGTCCTTTCGGCACGGCTTGGTTCTGCGGGATCGCGGCGTCCTCGCGCGCGGTGCAGCCGGCGGCGGCAATGGCGAGGGCGACAAGGAACAACGGCTTCATCGGCGTCTCTTTAGATCAGGAACACGTCTCCTGCATGAACAATGTCGATATTCCCGTCGGCGCGGCGGAGGCGGAGCGCGCCGCTCCGGTCGAGGCCGTCGAACAGGCCATCGCCGCCCGGCGTCGAGAGGGCTGTCCCGACCGGATGCGCGGCGGCGAGCCAGCGGTCGCGGACCGGCGCCAGACCCTCGCTCCGCCAGCGGCCGAGCCAGCGCGCGAAGACTTCGGCCAGCGCTTCCAGCAATCGTCCAGGCTCTACTTCCTGTCCCAGGCCGGCGGCGGGCCGATCGAGGCCTTCCGGAGGCCCCGCCAGGTTGACGCCGAAGCCGATCACAACCGCATCTGCGCTGCGCTCGAGCAGGATTCCGGCAAGCTTGGCTCCGTCGAGCATGAGATCGTTCGGCCATTTGATCTTGAGGTCGCGCCCTTCGGCATAGATCGCGGCGGCCTCGTGCAGCGCCACCGCCGCCACCAGAGCGAGGGTCGGCGCCGGAGGATCGCCTTCGCGGAGTCTGACCAAAGTGCTCGCATGAAGGTTGCCCGGCGGCGACTGCCACACCCTCCCCTGCCGGCCCTTGCCGCCAGTCTGCCGCCGGGCGCGCAGCCACAGCCCCTCGGCCGCCCCGTCCCGGGCGAGCGCGAGGAGATCGTCGTTGGTCGATCCGGTCTCGGCGACGAAGCGAAGCATGGCCGAGCGGTGATGCCCGGCCATTAGCAAAGCTTCAATCGCCTCGGCCCTAAGAAGGGACCACTCGCGCAGCGGCCGTTGGGACCCATTTGATGTCTGTGAAGCGGTCAATGCTGAGGATCGCGGATGCGGTCGGACTAGCCTCGGCGGCGCGGCTGGCGACTGCCGCGCATCTGCGCATCCTTTGCTATCACGGCCTGTGGGTGACTCCGGGCGTTCCGTTCGGCGACTGCACCTTCATCCCGCCCGAGCAGTTCGAGGCGCGGATGAAGCGGCTGAAGCGCTCGGGCCGGCCGGTGCTGCCGCTGGGGGAGGCGGTCGAGCGGCTCGCACGGGGGAGCCTGCCGCCGGCCGCGGTGGTCATCACCATCGACGACGGCTGGGTCTCGACCCTGACCCACATGCTGCCGGTGCTGGAAGCGCTGGAGCTGCCGGCGACGCTTTATGCGACGACCTGGTATGCGGGGCGCGACCTGCCGGTGGTCAACCTCGCCGTGCCCTATCTGGCTGCCGCAGCCGGCCGCGAAGATGTCGACACCGTCCGCGTCGTGGCCGAGATCGAGGCGCTTCCGGCCGGCGAACGGCGCGAGGCGCTGCGCCGCTTCGGCGCCGGCCTCGGCATATCGGAAGCCTGGCTCGACAACCGCCAGTTCAACATCATGTCGGCCGCGGAGCTCGCCGAAGCGCGCCGCCGCGGGCTCGACGTCCAGCTCCACACTCACCGCCACATCGACATCGCCACGGACGTGGACGCACTTCCCCGCGAGCTCAAAGAGAATCGGACCTTCCTCCGCGCCGCGCTCGGCGACGGCCCGCTCGTCCATTTCTGCAACCCCTCGGGTACCAATCACCCGAGAGCGCGCTCACTGCTCGCGGCGAACGGCATCCGTTCCGCGACTTTGTGCGAGGAAGGGCTGAACGCCCCCGATTCCGATCCGCTCGCCCTGCGCCGGTTTCTCGACGGCCGCCGCGTGGGCGACGTCGAGTTCGACGCCTATCTCTCGGGCACGCTCCATTTTCTCTCGCTGCTTCGCGGGAGCGCTCGCGCCGCCGCGCCGCGCGACCCCGGTAACGGCCGAGCAAGACATGAAGGGTAGGATGCAGCAATGCTGATGGAAGCGATCACGGCCGCGGTCCCCGCGGAGACCCTGTTCCCGGGCTGGCGCGGGCGCGAGCCGTTCGAGCCGCGGCTGGAATCCGCATCGAACGCGCTGCTCGCCGCGCATCCGGGCCTCGCCGAGGCGATCGCCGCGGTCCCGTTCGAGCGCTTCGAAGCCGCCGACCGGGTGACGACGATAGTCCGCATCTATCATGAGGCGCCCGCGGCGGCCGCGGCTTTGGTCGAGGGGCTGGCCGAAGGGCTGCGCTCGCCGTGGCTCTGCGCGCTCCTGCTCTGGAACATCGGACGGTTCGAGCAGGCCTTCGCGGCGAGTCGCCTCCATCCCGAATTCTCACTTCATTATGCCGACGCCTTCAACCGGATCATCGACCAGATCGAAGCCGATCCCGGCTTCGCGAGTCTCGCCAGCGACAGCTTCCGCAAGGATCTGTGGCTGACCCGGGTGGTGATGATCCCCGCCTTCGCGCAGGTCTGGTGGCCGCATTCCGGCCTTTCGGCGCGGGCGGTGCTCGCCGGCGGCCTTCGCTCGGCCTCTTACGTGTTCCTGAGGTGCGGCGGCCGCCGGCCCTTCCTCGAAGGCCATACCCACGATCCGGTGGCGCGGGCTTATTGGAACGAGGCTGGCTGGGGCGAGGCGCTCCGCCTCGCCGCGCTCGCTCTGCCGGCGCTGCCGAAGGTCCGCGGCGCGTTCGGCACCGCCTGGTTCTACGATCCCGCCATCATCGAGATCAGCCCGCGCATCCGCTTCGCCCAGGATCTGCAGGTCGGCAGGGGCGCGCACCGGATCCGGATCGGCAGCAACGAGGCCGCGATCGCCAACGCGACGGCGACGTCGGCCGAGCGCCGCAACCGCCATCGCGACGGCAGCTACGTCCCCACGGATTATGCGATCGTCTGGTCCCGCGGGGACCTTGCTTCCGCCTACGGCGCCTGATCAGAACAGGGACGCAGACGCTCTGGATGCTACCACGTGGAGCGGTCCCGTGAGCAGGAAGTAGCCGACCGGAGAAACGATCAACACCGCCGCGAGGAGCAGCGCCGTCGCGATGGGGTCCCGCCGCCGCTCGTAGGCCGGTGCCGCCTCGTCGAAGTACATCACCTTCACGATCATGATGTAATAATAGGCGCCGATGAGAGAGGTGGCGATGCCGACGGCGGCGAGCCAGACGAGGTCGGCCTGGACCGCGGCCTGGAAGACGTAGAATTTCGGCCAGAAGCCCATCAAGGGCGGAATGCCCGCCAGGCTGAACATGAACATCCCCATTGCCAGCGCCAGGCCAGGCCGGCTGTGCGAAAGGCCGGACAGGCTCTGGATGGTCTCCACGGCTTTGCCTTCGGCGTCGCGCATCCTGAGAACCACGAGGAACGTGCCCAGGGTCATCACGAGATAGATCGCCATATAGAAAAGGACAGAGGCCGCACCCGCGGGCGTGCCGGCGGCGAGGCCGATCAATGCGAAACCGACATTGTTGATCGAGCTGTAGGCGAGCAGGCGCTTGATGTTGCGCTGGCCGATTGCGGCGACGCCGCCGAGCACGGTCGAGGCGAGCGCCGAGAAGATGACGATCTGCCGCCATTCCGCCGCCGCCGGCCCCATGCCCTCGATCGCGACGCGGACGAGCAAGGCCATCGCCGCGACCTTGGGGGCCGAGGCGAAGAAAGCGGTGACCGGCGTCGGCGCGCCTTCGTAGACGTCGGGAGTCCACATGTGGAACGGCACCGCCGAGACCTTGAAGGCGATTCCGGCCATGACGAAAACGAGGCCGAACAGCTCGCCGCGCGAGAGGCCGTCGCCGAGCCCCGCGGCGACCCCCTCGAACAGGGTCGTGCCGGTGAAGCCGTAGAGCAGGGTGATGCCGTAGAGCAAAAGGCCCGAGGCGAGCGCGCCCAGGACGAAATATTTGAGCCCCGCCTCGGCCGAGCGGTTGTCGAAACGCTGGAAGCTGGCGAGGACGTAGGCCGAAAGACTTTGGAGCTCCAGGCCCACATAGAGGGTGAGCAGGTCGCCGGCGGAGACCATCATCCCCATGCCGATCGCCGAGAACAGGATCAGCACCGGATATTCCGCGCGGTAATCCTTGTCGCGGCCGAACCAGCTCTGCGCCATCAGCATGGCGACGGCGGCGCCGCCGAACACCAGGATCTTGGCGAAGGCGGCGAAGCGGTCGGCGATGAACAGCCCGCCGAACGCGGTGCCGCCCTCGTCCCGCACGCCCGGCACCAGCAGGGCGGCCCCGATGAGGGCGAGCACGCCGAGCCAGGTGAGCAGGCGCCCGGAGCGGTCGCCGAGCCACGCCGCCATCAGCAGCAGCACCAGCGACGAGAGCGTGAGGAGCAGCTCGGGCGCGGTGAAGAGGAAATTGTCCGCCATCAGTGGCCGCCTTCCGGCGCTTGATGCCCCGCTGCCGGAGCCGGCGCGGCGCCGCGGCGCAGATTGGCATCGCCCGGCGGCGCGGCGCGCTCGATCCGGGCGAGGAGCAGGCCGACATCGTTCCTCATCGGCGCCATGAAGCTCTCCGGATAGACGCCCATCCACAGCACCACGGCGGCGATCGCGCCCAGCGAGGCGAGCTCGCGCTTGTCGAGGTCGGGCATCGCGGCCGCGTCGGCGTTGCGGCTCGTGCCGTAGGCGACCCGCCAGTAGAGCCAGAGCATGTAGGCGGCGCCGAGGATGATGCCGGTGGTGGCGACGAAGGCGACCCAGCTGTTGGCGGCATAAGCGCCGAGCAGGGCCAGGAACTCGCCGACGAAGCCGCTCGTGCCGGGCAGGCCGACCGCCGCCATGGTGAACAGCATCAGCAGCAATGCATAAGCCGGCATGTTGTTGGCGAGCCCGCCATAGCGGTCGATCTCGCGGGTGTGGAGCCGGTCGTAGATCACGCCGACGCACATGAAGAGCGCGCCCGAGACCAAGCCGTGGCTGAGCATCACGATCAAGGCGCCCTCGAGACCCTGCCGGTTGAAGGCGAACAGGCCGACGGTGACGAAGGCCATGTGGGCGACCGAGGAATAAGCGATCAGCTTCTTCATGTCGCGCTGCACGAGGGCGACGAGAGAGGTGTAGACCACCGCCACCATCGAAAGGCCGAAGACCAGCCAGACGAGCTGCGCGGAGGCTTCGGGGAACATCGGCAGCGAGAAGCGGACGAAGCCGTAGCCGCCCATCTTCAGGAGCACGCCGGCGAGGATGACGGAGCCCGCGGTGGGCGCCTGGACGTGCGCGTCCGGAAGCCAGGTGTGGACCGGCCACATCGGCATCTTGACCGCGAAGGACGCGAAGAAGGCCAGCCAGAGCCAGGTCTGGGCCTCGGGCGGGAAATCGGTCGCCATCAGGACGGGGATGCTGGTCGTCCCGGCGTGGTTCACCATCCACAGCATCGCGACCAGCATGAGCAGCGAGCCGAGCAGTGTGTAGAGGAAGAATTTGTAGGCGGCGTAGATGCGCTCCCTGCCGCCCCAGATGCCGATGATCAGGTACATCGGGATCAGGCCGGCCTCGAAGAAGACGTAGAAGAGGAACAGGTCCTGCGCCGCGAACACGCCGATCATCAGCGTCTCCATCAGCAGGAAGCAGGCCATATATTCGGGGATGCGGTGCGCGATCGACGTCCATGAGGCGGCGATGCAGACCGGCATCAGGAACAGGGTCAGCATGATCAGCATCAGGGCGATGCCGTCGATCCCCAGCGCCCAGTCGAACGGGCCGAGGTCGATCGGCCCTTCGACATATTGCCATTGCGGCCCGCCGATTTGGTAGCTCGCCCAGAGCAGGATGCCGAGGGCGAGGCAGGCCAGGGTGGTCAGCAGCGCCACCCAGCGCGCCGCGGGACCGCTGAGATACAGGCAGACGGCCGCGCCGACGAGCGGCAGCGCGAGGAGCAGGCTCAAGACGGGGACGCCGAGCGCGTTCACCGGCCGCGGCTCCCTGCAAGCGGATGAAGCCCACGAAATCCGTTCGCATCGAGCGAAGTCGAGATGCCCCGTCGAGCGAAGCCGAGACTTTCGCCCACGCCCTGCCTCGGCTCCGCTCGGCGGCGGTCCTCGACTTCGCGCGGACCGAACGGCGGGGTCTCTGCTCCCGATATGCGATTGACCGCCCTCACCGCGCCATCGCCCAGGTGGTCGCGGCGGCGATGCCGAGCAGCATCACCAAAGCATAGGTGTAGAGATAGCCGGTCTGGAGCCTGGTCGTCAGGCGGGTGCCGCCGGCGATCAGGGCGGCGGCGCCGTCCGGGCCGAAGCGGTCGATCGTGCCTTCGTCGCCGCGCTTCCAGAAGATCCGCCCCAGCGCCAGCGCCGGGCGGACGAACACCGCCTGATAGGCCTCGTCGAAGAACCATTTGTTGTAGAGGAAGGTGTAGAGCACGCCGACGTTGCCGACGAAGGCCTCGGGCAGGCGCGGATTGCGGATATAGGCGTTCCAGGCGAGGAACAGCCCGAGCAGCATCACCAGGCCGGGCGCCAGCTTCACCCACATCGGCGCGTTATGGAGACTGTGCATCAGCTCGTGGTCGAACGCGATCGAATGCGACCAGAAACGCTCGCCCTCGGCCGCGTCGATGAACGCGCCGTGGAAGAGGATTCCGGCCAAGACCGCGCCGAGCGAGAGCAAGCCGAGCGGCACCAGCATCGTCCAAGGGCTCTCACGCGGGTGATAGCCGCCGGTCCCCTGCGCAACCTCCCGCGCCGACGCTTCGTGCGGACGCGTGTCGTGGCCGGCATCCTCCGCGGCGGGACCGTCGTGATGGCCGTGATCGTGGAGCGCGTGCTGGATATGCTCCGACGCAGCCCAGCGCGGCTTTCCGAAGAAAGTGAGGAAGACGAGGCGCCACGAATAGAAGCTGGTCAGCAGAGCGGCGAACACGCCGATCAGGAAGGCGAAGCGGCCGAGCGCGGTGCCGCTCATGAACGCGCTCTCGATGATCGCGTCCTTCGAGAAGAAGCCCGCGAAGCCGAAGCTCGGGATCCCATAGACCTGGATGATGCCGACGCCGGTGATCGCCAGCGTCCCGATCGTCATCGCCCAGAAGGTGAGCGGGATCTCCTTCCGGAGCGCGCCGT
>JAXDPC010000294.1:0-5898 GCA_034668525.1 Sphingomonadales bacterium | reverse complement strand
CCACGATACGCCGCTGGGAGAAGGGGAGGCGGTCAATCCCTATCAGCGCGACGCCAAGCTCGCCCGGGTCTGGATCAGGCCGGGGACGCAAGGGCTGATGCACCGGATCGGCGGCATCGAGAAGAATGTCGGCACCGGCCATATCGATTACGCGCCCGCCAACCACCAGGCGATGAGCGACATTCGCGCGAACAAGGTGCTCGGCGTGGCGGCGTCGATCCCGGAGCAGGAGGTCTGCCTGGGCGAAGCGGGCGGGCGGCTCGCCGTGGTCGGCTGGGGCTCGACCTTCGGACCGATCCATCAGGCGGTGCGGCGGGCGCGGCGCCGCGGCCTCGACATCGCCCACATCCACATCCGTCACATCTGGCCGCTGCCCAGGAATCTGGGCGAACTCCTAAGGTCTTACGATCGGATCATCGTTCCCGAGATGAACAAGGGACAGCTCAAGACCCTGCTCCGCGACCAATATCTGGTCGACGCGCGCCCGGTCACCAAGGTCTCCGGCCAGCCCTTCAAGATCGCCGAGATCGAGGCCGCGATCGAGGAGGCGCTGGGATGAGTTCCTTCCCATCGAAGATGGGGAGGGGGACCACCCGCAGGGTGGTGGCGGGGTATTGGCTCGGCCTCGTCAGGCACCCCTCCACCATGCTGCGCATGGTTCCCCTCCCCACCGCTGCGCGGCAGGGAGGAATTAGGTTATGAACACGCCCGGCCTGATCCGCCTCCTTCTCCTCCTGCTCCTCGTCTGCGCTTTGATCTGGTACCTTCTCTACAGAGTATGATCCCATGAACGAGATGACCAAGCTCACCGCCAAGGACTTCGCCACCGACCAAGAGGTGCGCTGGTGCCCGGGCTGCGGGGACTATGCGGTGCTGAAGGCGGTGCAGCGGACGATGCCGGAGCTCGGCGTCGCGCCCGAGAATGTGGTGTTCGTGTCGGGGATCGGCTGCTCCAGCCGCTTTCCCTACTACATGGAGACCTACGGCTTCCACACCATCCACGGCCGCGCGCCGACCTTCGCGACCGGGATCAAGCTCGCCAATCCCGAGCTCGACGTCTGGATCATCACCGGCGACGGCGACGCGCTGTCGATCGGCGGCAACCACACGATGCACGTCCTGCGGCGCAACCTCGACTGCCAGATCCTGCTCTTCAACAACGAGATCTACGGCCTCACCAAGGGGCAATATTCGCCGACCAGCCGGATCGGCACGCGCTCGCCCTCGACGCCGTTCGGCTCGGTCGACCGGCCGGTCAGCCCCTGCGCCTTCGCATTGGGCTCGGGCGCGCGCTTCGTCGCCCGCGGCATCGACGTGCACAAGAATCTGGTCGAGGTCCTGAAGGCCGCGCACGCGCACCGGGGCGCTTCGTTCGTCGAGATTTACCAGAATTGCATCGTCTACAATGACGACGTGTTCGCGCCCTTCACCGCCAGGGAGAATGCGGGCAACCAGATGTGGCTGGAGGCGGGCAAGCCGATGCTGTTCGCCGGCGGCACCAAGGGCCTGGCGCTCGATCGCGACCGGCTGATGCTGAAGGTCGTCGACGTCGCGGACGGCGACTGGGAGGCGGCCGAGATCATCGTCCACGATCCCAAGAACCGCGCCGTCGCCCATATGCTGGTCGAGATGCCGTTCGGCGCCTTCCCGATGGCGCTCGGCGTGCTCTACGAGGATCCGCGCGCGACCTTCGAAAGCGCGGTTCGCGAGCAGAATGCCGAAGCGAGCGCCGGCAAGAAGCCGGACCTCCAGGCTCTGGTCGGCAAGGGCCAGAGCTGGATGGTGACCAAGGAGCCGCACGCGATTTGATCCGGGCCGCTCGCCTCTTCGCCTTGGCCGTCCTCGCCGTCTCTCCCGCGTCCGCGGCGGTGCCGGAGGATGCGCCCGCTTATTCGCTGGTCGCCGGGCGGCAGACCCGCTTCCAGGGCCGCGCGGACCTTTATTGCCTCACCCATCGCGATGGCACGCGGTGGTGCCCGGAATATGCAAGCGCCTGGCTCGACCACGCGCGCACCCTCGCCGGCCCGCCGATCGGCGAATCATTCGACGCGGCGACCGAGCGCGGGCCGGCTTTCTACAGGCCGGTTCTCGTCGTGCTGCTGCGCCTGCCCGATGGGTTCGCCCGCATCGTCGCGCAGACGGAAGCAGGCGCTGACGGACGTGCCTGCGTGGCGGCCGATGAAATGGACCGGATCGGCTGGCATCCTTCAGGTCCCGATATCCTGGTAAGTAGCCGCGGCGTGTGCGCGGATCTCTCCGCCCTGGCCGCCATCCCGGCTCCGCCGCCGGTGACCGTGGTCGAGCATGATGGCGATCTGCGGCGGGCGCTGCGACGAGAGCGGCGGCGCTCGCGGCCTCGCTGACGTGAATCAGCAGCCTCGCGGCCGCCATCTCGTCTCGGCAGACCGCGGTTTCGCGACCGGCGGCGGCGTTTTCGCCGCCCTCGCGGCGCGCCTCGCCGCGGGCGGTTTCCATCGCATGCTCGACCGCATCGATGCCGGCCTCGCGGAAGGCGGGATCGCGGCGGTGCTGCCGGACGGATCGACGCGCCTGCTCGGCGGGCGGGCGCCGGGGCCGCTGCCGCTGGTGCGGCTGCACAGCTGGCGCGCGCTGGTGCGGCTCGCGACCTCCGGGTCGGTCGGCTGGTACAAGGCCTGGGAGCAGGGCGAATGGTCGAGCCCGGACCCGGTGCCGCTGTTCGATCTGTTCATGCGCAACGGCGAGAGCCTCGGCGCCGCGGCGCGGGCGAAAGGGCTGTTCCGGGTGGTGAACCGCATCGCGCATCGCATCCGTGCCAACGGCAAGGCGCGGGCGCGGCGAAATGTGGAGGCGCATTACGATCTCGGCAACGATTTCTACCGCGCCTGGCTCGACGAGAGCATGACCTATTCGAGCGCGGTCTTCGCCGAGCCGATCTCGGCGGAGGAACCGCTCGAGCAGGCGCAGGCGCGCAAGATGCAGCTGCTGCTCGACCGGCTGGAGCTGAAGCCGGGGCAGCATCTGCTCGAGATCGGCTGCGGCTGGGGCGGCCTCGCCGAGACGGCGGCGCGCGATTACGGCGTGCGCGTGACGGGGCTCACCTTGTCGCCGTCGCAGAAGGAATTGGCCGAGGCGCGGATCGCGGCGGCCGGGCTCTCCGATCGCGTGTCGATCGAGCTCACCGACTATCGCGACGCCGAGGGACGATATGACGCGATCGCCAGCGTCGAGATGGCCGAGGCGGTGGGGCAGGATTATTGGCCGGCCTATCTGCAGGCGGTCGCGCGGCTGCTGAAGCCCGGCGGCCGCGCCGCGCTGCAGCTCATCTCGATCCGCGAGAGCCTGTTCGAGGATTATGCGGCGAGCGCCGACTTCATCCAGACCTACGTCTTTCCAGGCGGCATGCTGCTCAGCGAGGAGCGCTTCCGGCGGATCGCCGAAGGCGCCGGGCTCGAATGGCGCGACCGCCAGGGTTACGGCCTTCATTATGCGGAGACGCTGCGGCGCTGGCGGGGGCGCTACGAGGCGGCGGTCGCGGAGGGGCGGCTTCCGCCCGGCTTCGACGAGGCCTTCCACCGGCTCTGGCTCTATTACCTCATGTATTGCGAGGGCGGCTTCCGCGGCGGCGGCATCGACGTCGCGCAGGTCAGCCTGGTGAAGCGGCCATGAGGCGGCTGTTCGCGCTGCCCCTGCTGGCCCTCCTGCTCGGCGCGGCGCCGCCGATCGCGTTTTTCTCGGCCGGTCCCGAGTTCGACGAGGCGACCGAGGAATATCGCCTGATCTGGGCGGAGGAGGGGCCGCGCATCGCCGCCGCGCTGGAGCGGGTGACCGGCCTCACATTCCCGCCCAACGTGATCGAGGCCCTGATTTCTCAAGCGCCGCCGATGATGGCCTATGACGGCCGCTCGCTACGCCTGCGCGCGGCTTATTCGCCCGATTACAAGCGCGCGACCCTGGTCCACGAGCTCGGCCACCGCCTCGGCTTCCTGCTGCCGCGCCGCGCCGGCCTCGACGACCACCGCTTGCTCTACCTCTTCCTCTACGACGCCTGGACCGACCTCTATGGCGAAGCCTTCGCCGCCCGCATGGCGAGCATCGAGCGCCGCATCCCCGGCACCTACGATTACGACGCCGCCTGGGCCTGGGCGCTGGCGATGACGCGGGAGGAGAGGCAGGCGCGGCTCCGGATGCTGCGGGCTGGGCCCTAGAGGCCGGTCTGCGCGGCTGACAAGGCGAGCTTGCAATTGCGAAACCGCCGCGTAGAAGTAACGACGAACGGTAAACCGGGCAGGGGGCGATGGCTCGGAAAGAGGGTGCCGAACTCATCATAAGATGCCGGGAAGTCGCGGACTTCACGGAAAAAGCGGCAAAGGACAATGACCTTCTGCGCGCGCTGAGTGATCTAGGCGCGCGGCTCGGCGACCTAGGAAGCCGAGTCCCGATTTATGCCTTCAAAAGCCGGTTCAAGGGCCACAAGAATATCCTCAAAAAAGTGGAGCGGAAGAGGGCTGAGGGCGCACGCCATCTTACTGCTCTGCAGCCGCTCGTCGCCGCCGAAGAGGCGAAGCAAAAACGTCGTGTCAAAGAAAGTCCCGCCCTCGCCAGTCTAAGAGCCGATTCCAGGGAGGCGATCAAACTGCGGGACTACAACCCCAACCACGTGACCGACGCGCTCGGCTGCCGTTTCGTCACGCTGTACCAGACCGAGATACCCTTAATTGTCGGAGCCCTGCTGTCAGCCCTCAATGCCTTCAACGCAGGCGGAACAGGCGCTGACGTCCGCTTGCGCGAATTCGTGATCTACACAAACCGTCCACCCAAGGATCCTCTTTCGATTGTAGCGGCCACCCAGGAGGCGCTGAAGAAGTCAAATTTCGCTAGCACGACCAGCATCATCCGACAGCCAGAAAATCGAAAGAGCGCCTACTCATCAGTGCATCTAGTTTTCGATCGCGATGTGGAGATTGAGCACGCAGGCCGTTCGCGCACTACTGAACTGGCGACCTTCGAAGTTCAGATCAGGGATATTTTTGAGGAGGGATGGGGGGAAGTCCAACACCACTTGCTCTACTCTGACAAGGACGATGCAAACGGCCGCGGCCTCTCGGAAGACGGGTCCGACGAGCAGTGGCGGTTGCATCTAAATGCTCTCAAAACGTTCGTCGACGGGTGCAGTCAGCATGCCAGTATTATCCGCATGCACTATGATACGTCTCCGCGGAATCAGTCAGTTGAGACTGCGATCCGATCGGTAACAGAACGTGAAAAAGATAAGACCAACATCATCCAGACGCTCAAGCGGCTGGATGCCCCAGAGGCCGCTCAGGAAGCTGTGTCAGACGCCTACGTGCTGTTCGAATCCGGCGAACAGGCGCCCTCGCTGGCGCAGAAAATTCCCCGATTTATCGAGTCGAGCACTAAATTCGAGCGCGCCTTCAACCTCCTCACGAAACAGACGAGGCGTGAGGCCGTGCAGAATAGCCACGGCCGCACGATCGAATATTACTTGACGATGGAAAGAGGCAATTGCGACATCGCCGCCTCCGATGCCATCGCGGTTTCGCTTACTCCTGATATGGATCAGCAGGACAAGCTGCTCAAAGAGGCACGAGCGCTGTTTACGTCAATGATCCGGAAATTCCCTTCTGATCCGGTCGCGCATTCGAGGCGGGCAAAGGCGCTTGAAAAGTCGACCCACGATCCTGTTGCTCTCAATGAATCCCTGAAAATGTATCGGGCGGCCGCGGGGCTCATCGATAGTGATCCGGTGACCGGACCCGACCATTGGCTTGCGGTTCTCAGCCACATAAACATCAGCTATGTACTCTGGCTCTTGTCTAATCTAGAAGAAGACGAAGGCAAGGTTTGTGAACTCCTAGCCGATGCAGCTCGTGAGAATCTACAAGCTCTGGATATATG
>JAXDPC010000293.1:0-4592 GCA_034668525.1 Sphingomonadales bacterium | reverse complement strand
CGGCTGCCGCGTCGGATCGGGCGCCGACAAGCGGAGCTGGCCGCGGCGGTCGTCGGGCAGCTGGCGCTGCTCGGGTGTCTCCGGGGGCGGCTTGCGGACGAAGCCCTCGCCGTAGTGGTCGCGGAAGCTCTCGTCCGTGCGGACGAAGCCGATGCGGGCGAGGATCGCGTCCGTCGCCGCGACGTTCCTGGTGTCCTCCTCCTGCTCGACTTGGCGGATCACGATCGGCGCCGCGACGTCGGCGCCGAAGTTGAAGTCGGTGAACCAGCGAGCCGGGCCGCGATTGAAGCTGTCGCTGAGCATGTCCGCGTCGGCGGTGATCACCTCCTGCTTGACGCCTGCCTGCACGTTCGCCTGGCCGGAGCCGAGGCCGGCGGCACTGACGCCGGTGGTCATCGTCTGGCTGAGGATGATCTTGGCGATCGCCTCGTCCATGTATTTCGGCATCTTCTCGAAATCGATGCCGGCCTGGACCATTTCGAGCAGCTCGACGGCCATGCCCTCGGGCACGACGAAGCCGCTGTCGTTGGCGATCGACTGAAGCGCCTCGAGGAGCTTGGCGATCTCCTCCTTCGTCGCGCCGCGCGGATAGGTGCCCTTCGCCGTAGGAACGCTGCATTTGTCCAGGAACAGGTTCCAGAAGCGGACGCCGTTGCGCTTGAACAGCGTCGGCCAGTAGAGCCATTCGGCAAGGCCCCGGCCATAGGGCTGGTCGTCGTCGCTCCCGCCCGAGGTGACGACCCAAAACTTGCGGTCGGGGAGGAGCTCGCCGCGCGGGCTGGCGGTCGTCAGCAGGCGCAGCTTCCGCTGCTTGTCGTAGCGAAAGCGGCGCGCGTGGCGGACGTGGATCGGGTTCATCTCCTCGGTTCCGACCCAGCCCCACAACGTGCGGCCTTCCCACTGCCACGGTCCCCAACCGAGCTCCGCGACCGCCACGCCCTGGTAGGGCGCGTAGAGCATCTTGTCGGTAACGAGGTCCCAACCAGCCGCCTGCAGATTGGCCTCGAGCGCGCTTGCGGCCGCCACCGAGCGCGGATCTTTGCCGTTGCCAGGCAGGACGCTCCATTCGCGCGAAACGACGGCGCTACGCCGCTGCTCGAGGCAGGACTTTACCTGATCGTCGAGGAGGATGACGTCGTAGACGCCCCAATCGACCGCGCCGGCGAGGCGGCGGTCCCGGAACTCCTCATAGTCGAGCGAGACGTACGGGCGGGTGACGTCGCGACCGTCGCCGGTCGTCGCGATCGCGCGCTGAAGCTCCACCGCGGGGCGTTCGCCGCGGGCGAGTCTCGGCGAGCTGCTATAGGGGCGCGTGCGCCTAGACATGGAAGCCTCCGATTGCGGGCTGGCGGGTGACCGTGCCGAAGCCCCGACTGGTGGTGGTGAAGTCCTCTCCCGAGGAGCGGGCGTTGCCGACCGGCAGGTGGTCGAGCGGCTGGATGTCCGTGTCGACGGCGGCGACCAGGTTCATGATCGCGATCGCGGCGTCGCCGTGGCGCTTGCCCTTGGCGCCGTCCGTCTTGTCGTCGGCGCGATCGACGATCATCGGGACACCCTTCACCAGCTTCACCAGGCGGAGATCGTCGAGAACGCCGTCGTGCCGCGGCAGCAGGATCGTGCGGTCTTCCAGCCGAGCCTTCATCCGCGGCATGCAGGTGAGGTAGGTCTTCTGCGTTGCCATGACGCCCTCGACGCGCTCCCGGCCGTATTCGTCGCCCATCTCCTCGGCGAGCTGCTGGCCGTTGCCGCGAGCATCCATCTTCGCCGCCGTGAAGAGCGGCATGCCGCGGGCGATGAAGTCCAGGACCTGGCGCTGTTCGCGGAAGGGGACATTCCGCATTTCGATCACGAATCGGGCGTGAAGGAGGAGCTGCTCGTCCTCCTGGCCGGCGGCAATGACGGAAAGGTCGCCGGTGCGGGCGAAGTCCTGGCCGAAGTAGCTCCGCCGACGCCGGTCGAACTGCTCGAGGAGCGGTGCGACGTTCTCCTCGAGCCACTCGGCGACGAAGCCGGTGCGGATCTCCGCGTCCTGCAGCTCGAAGCCGTTCGGGCAGCTGAGCCGGAGGACCGGATAGGCGGGCGTCATCGCCGCCTCGATCATGGCGCGGGGCAGATAGGTGCCGGATCCGCGGGCCGGGACCACGTCCAGCTCCTCCTCCGCGGCTTCGCCATACCGCTTGCGCAGCTTGCGGACCCACTCGGCCTCGCCCTCGGGCGTCCAGGTCTCGCCGGTGCGGAGGCAGATGCGCTCGTAGAGCCCCTGGGCGAGCGCATCGTCCAGCGTCAGGCGGTAGACGTGCCCCTCGAGCTTGCCCGCCCGAATGTCATTCACGAACTCGTTGAAGGCGTTGTCGTCGCCGTTGTGCGTCGAGATCATGACCACGCGGCCGCCCCACATCGTGAGCGCCATTGCGGCCTTGTGGACCTCCTTCAGCTCGTCGTGGAAGGCGGCCTCGTCGATGATGACCACGCCCTGCATGCCGCGGAGCGAGCGCGGCTTGGACGAAAGGGCGACGATCGACTTGCCGGAGGGAAAGTCGATCCGAAGCGCCTTGATGCCCTTCTCGGAGCCGTCGTCGTAGAGGAACTCGGACGAGGCGTCGGCGACCTGGTCGAACGCCTTTGCGAACTCGGCGCAGTAGCCGATGAATTCGCGCGTCATGTCGAGATTGTAGGCTAGGTAGTAGACGTTCTGCGGACGCTCGGCCGGGGCCGCGATCAGGACGGCATCGGCAGCGAAGGCGTAGCTGATGCCGGTGCGCCGGGACTTCTCGATCGCAAGGAACTCGTGCTTGTGGCTGAGCTCGACCGCTTCGACCTGATAGTCGAGCAGGACGTGCGGAACATCGTCGCCGGCCGCGGCCGCGCCGGTCGGATAGTCGGGCAGAGGGTGGCCGCCGGCCGGGACGCTCATCGCCGCTTCTTTCGCTGCGGGGTGCGCTGCGGCGGCGCCCAGGGAACGTCGCCGGCCGCGATCTTGGAGACGTGGCCGATCGCGAACTCGAAGCCGGAGCTGCCGTCGAACGACACGAGATCGAAATGCGGGCGCTCGTGGCCGGTCTTCTCCGGGCAGAAGTGATCCGAGACGCGGATATTCCAGCGGCGGTTTCGCGCGTCGCGAAGGACCAAGTGCTTGGTGTCCGAGTTGCGGATCCGGCTCGCCTTCATCGACACGACGGCGAGGCCGCGGCTGCGGGCATATTCCGCCAGGGCGAGCGCCATGCCGGCGATAGCGCCTGGCGCGGCTGTGCCGGTCTCCCGGCTGCCGGCGACATGGCGGACGATCCGGCTCATGCGGCGCGCTTCCGCTCGATCCGCTCCTCGGCCATTTCGACGAGCCGCTCATCCGTAATATCATCGCCCTTGCCGCGGACGTTCCAGCGATCGGCGCGGCCGCCGGTGACGGACGCGCGGAAGACGACCAGGCCGGCGCGCTGCAGCTCGAGCTGCGCCTCCTGAGGGGTCATCGGCGGACGCACGAGCTGGAACCTCACCCGCTCCTCGATGCTGCGGACCGCATCGCGGCAGATCTCCGCCTCATCGCGTCGGCGCCACGGCGCGAGGTCGCGCTCGCTCGTGCCCTCCTCGACCTCGGCTAGAACGGCGGCCGGATCGACTTCCGCGGTGGCCGACGCTGCCGTTGGCCTGATCCAGGCCGCGGCGGCGCCTACAGCCCGCGGCTGGTGATCCCCTTCACCGCCCACATGATCGCTTCCTCGAGCCGGACCTCGGCGATCGACAGGGCACGATCGGCCTCCGGATCGTCCGTCTTCGGCAGCAGGTTGATCAGCTCCTGGCCGCGCTGCTTCACCGTCTGCACCAGGCGCGTCTGGTCCTCGCTCAGCACATTCGGCTGAAGCCTCAGCTGGTCGCCTTCCGGCATCCGTCGTCTCCTTCTGGACAAGATGATCCGCCGCGGCGGTTGCCGGTGGCGTGTCGGCCGCCTCAGCGGCCGTAGGGCCGCCCACGACGGCCAAGGCGGGCGCGCCGGGCGCTGCCGCGGGAAAAGGGCGCTGAGGCGCCTCCTGCGCCTTGTGGGCGCGGTGGCGGCGCCGTGCGGGCCGCTTCGGCGGCGTCAACACGTCAGCCTCTAGCAAGGCCGCGGTGGGCCGGTAGCTGTCGCGCTCGACAAGGCCAAGGCGGCGAAGGTTGTTGATCACGCGCGAGACGTTGCGCGGAAGCGTGGCGCTGGCCGCTATGGCGAAGCCGCGGCGGTGGTTCGCGACCAACAGCGCGCAGAGGCTGCGCTGCTCGCGGGTGAGCTCGGTCATGACTTCAGCCCCAGGATGGCAGCGCGGACGCGCCGGATGCTCTCTTCGCTCGCGCCGGCTGCCTTCGCCTCCGTCTCCGCAGCGGCGGCCGCGGCCTCGCGAACCTTCTTCGCCTCCTCGGCCCGGATCGTCTTTTCGCGGTCGACGTCCGTCTTCGCGGCTGAGGTGATGTCCTTGATCGCCCGTGCGAGGTTGGCGAGCTCCTTGCCGCCGATGTCCACGTCATTGCCGGCAGCGAGAGGCATGACGGCACGGGTCGCGATGCTGGTGACGAGCTGGATCAGGAGGCGCGACTGCCGGTCATCGGCACTGCCGAACTCG
>JAXDPC010000292.1:0-13776 GCA_034668525.1 Sphingomonadales bacterium | reverse complement strand
CAACATCGGCGCGCCCGGCTTGTTGTCGTGGGCAACAAGGGAGGCATTATGACCGACGACAAGAAGAAGGGTGACTTCAACAAAGGCGGCAAGGACGATGTCGGCGGCAATCTCAAGCAGCGGGAGGTTCGCAACGAGGCGAGCCGCACCGGCGGGCGCGACTGAGGCGATGCGCGCTCTGACCGGCCTCGCCGCGGCGGCAATATTGCTCGCCGGCTGCCAGACCGCTTTCGTCGGCCGGGCGCCGAGCGGGCGCTTCGCGCTGGTCGAGGTGGACGGGCGAGCGCTGCCCTACCGCGTCGATCCGGCGAGCCATTGCCCGGTCCGCATCGACGGCGGCCATTTCGATCTCGATTCGGTGGCGCGGCGGTTCGAGATGGTGCTGGAGCGGAGCGGGCCCTGCGCCGGCCTCGCCGCCGACACGGTCGAGCGCGGCAGCTATTTGCGGCGCGGCGGTCGGCTGGATCTGGAGGCGGAGGCGCCCGGCGGGGCGCGGCGGGAACTGTCCGCGAGCGAGAGCGGAGGATCGATCTCGCTGTCCTACGACGGGCTGCGCCTGCGCTTCCGGCAGGCGGCGCGGCCGCGCTGAGAGGGGGGTGTCGCCGCCCCCGCCGTGGTGGGGACCGGGTCGAAAGCGGGGGCGACTAGCTCAAGAGGTCAGGCGCGGGTCGTCGCCTCGATTGCGCTCTGGGCGCTGTAATCGAGCACCGCGACGGTGCCGCTGAACAGGCTGAGGCTGCAGCCGAAGGCGGCTGCGACGGTGAGGAACAGGCTGAAGCCGGCTTTGCGAGTGGTGGCCATTTCAATTCTCCCTGGAACGGTTCGGTGATCGCTTGATGGGGCGGTTTTGCTCTCCCCCTGTTTCCCGCCGATGCCGCGGCCAAGACTTTATGGTTTCAGTTGTTTCAGTCCCGCCGCGCGCTATCATGGCGGCGAGGGGGCTGGGTGCATGGGGTCGTCGGAACCGGATTTTCCGTGCGCGGTGACGGACGTGATCCGCTCCTCGCTCAATCCGATGATGGTGGTCGACGAGCGCGGCCGGATCAGCGACTGGAACGCTGCCGCCGAGCGCGCCTTCGGCGACGGCCGCGAGGCGATGGTCGGCGGCGTCGCCAGCGACCGCATCGCGGCCAACGACCAGTGGCCGCAGGACCGGGCCAAGATTCGCGGCTTCTTCACCTCGCGCGCGCCCGGCGAGGCGGCGTTCCAGGCGCGGATCGACTGGATCCGCTTCGACGGCAGCCGGGTGCCGATCGAGGCGACGATCACCGAAGTGAAGCTCGAAGGCCGCAGCCGCTTCATCTGCGGAATGCGCGATCTCTCCGAAGAGCAGCATGCCGACGAAGAGCTCAAGGATTCGCGCCGTCAGCTCGAGCTCGCCGTCGAGGGCGCCAAGCTCGGCACCTGGACGTTCGACCTCGCCACCGGACGGACCTGGTATTCGGAGCGCTCCAAGCAGATGTACGGCCTGCCCGCCGATGCCCGGATGGACGCCGCCGCGATCAAAGCCGCGGTCCATCCCGACGACTGGGCGGAAGTCGCCGAACCTTATCTCCACGGCTTTACCGAGGACAGGGTGGAAGTCGAATATCGGGTCGTCTGCCCCGACGGCTCGACCCGCTGGATCTATTCGCTCGGCGCGCTCGCCCGCGACCGCGACGGCATCGCCCGCACCGTCAACGGCATCCATCTCGACGTCACGGAGCGCAAGCGCGCCGAAGCCGAGCTGGAGGAGACGAGGCGGCAGCTCGACCTCGCGGTCGAAGGGCTCCAGATCGGCCTCTGGTCGGTCGACCCGAAGAGCGGCGCGGTCTGGCACTCCGAGACGTCGCGGCGTTTGTGGGGGATGGACGAGAACGAAGCCGTCGACGTCCCGACCCTCAAGAGCTACATCCACCCCGACGATTGGGAGACCGTCCGCGGGCCCTATCGGCTCGGCTTCCCCGAAGACACGGTTTCGCTCGAGCACCGCATCGTCCGGCGCGACGGAGAGGTTCGCTGGATTCACGCGCTCGGCAAGGCCGAACGCGACGACAGCGGCGCGGTGACCATGGTCTACGGCATCCATCTCGACGCCACCGACCGCAAGGCGGCGGAGGAAGAGCTCACCCGCTCGCGCGACGCCCTCCACCAGTCCGAAAAGCTGGCGGCGCTCGGCTCGCTGCTCGCCGGGGTCAGCCACGAGCTCAACAACCCGCTCGCCGCGATCGTCGGCCAGGCCGAGATGCTGGAGGAGGATTCGCGGGGCACGCCGCTCGAGGCGCGGGCGAAGAAGATCAGCGCCGCCGCCGACCGCTGCGCCCGGATCGTGCAGACCTTCCTCGCCATGGCCCGCCGCCGCGCCCCGGACCGGATCGCGACCGATCCCAACGGCCTCGTCGCCGACGCGCTCCAGATCACCGAGTATCCGCTGCGCACCACCGGCATCTCGGTGACGACGGAGTGCGACCCGGACGTGCCCGCGGTCGAGGCCGACCGCGACCAGCTCCACCAGGTGCTGGTCAACCTGATCATCAACGCCCAGCAGGCCCTCGAAGCCGCGGACATGCTCGACAAGAGGCTGTGCGTGCGCACCGGCGTCACCGCCGCCGGCACCGTCGCCATCGACGTCGTCGACAACGGCCCGGGCATCCCGCCCGATCTGCTCGGCCGCATCTTCGAGCCCTTCTTCACCACCAAGCCGCAGGGCTCGGGCACCGGCGTCGGGCTGTCCTTCTCGCACGGCATCGTCGCCGCCCACGGCGGCACGCTGGCGGTGCTGCCGAGCGAGCGCGGCGCGGCCTTCCGGATCGAGCTGCCGGCCGCCTCGCCGGCGGCGGTCGAAATCGCCGCCGAGCCGCAGGCGCCGCCGGTGCCGATCGCGCCGGTCCGCCGCACGGCTTTGGTGGTCGATGACGAGGCCGACATCGCCGACACCATCCGCGAGCAGCTCGAGCGCGAGGGATTCCACGTCACCGTCGCTTCGGACGGAGCGGCCGCTCTGATGGCGCTCGACCGCGGCGAGTATGACATCGTCCTTTCCGACCTGCGCATGCCCGGCGTCAGCGGCCCCGAAATGTACGAGCGCCTGGCCGAGGTCCGGCCGCATCTGCTGGCGCGGATCGGCTTCGTCACCGGCGACACCTTGGGCTCGTCCATGGACGCCTTCCTGCGCGAAAGCGGCCGGCCGGTGCTCGAAAAGCCGTTCACCCGGGCCGGCGTGCGCTGCCTCGTCCAGGCTTTGATCGACGGATGAGCGGCGGCGCCCATATCGTCGTGGTCGACGACGACGAGGACGTCCGCTCGACGGTCGCCGAATATCTGGCGCGCAACGGCTTCGCGGTGACCGAATGCGACGGCGGCGACGCCCTGCGCTGCGTGATGGCGGCGCGGCCGATCGACCTCGCCTTGCTCGACATCAACATGCCCGGCGACGACGGCCTGACCCTCGCCCGCGAGATCCGCGGATCGGGCGACGCGGGCATCATCATGCTCACCGCCAAGTCGGACGACATCGACCGGATCGTCGGCCTCGAGATCGGCGCCGACGATTACATCACCAAGCCCTTCAACCCGCGCGAATTGCTGGCGCGGATCAAGGCGGTGCTGCGCCGCGCCCGGGCCTCCGCCGGCGGCGAGGCGCCGGCGACGATGGGCCGCGAGGTGCAGATGGGCACCTGCCGTCTCAATCTCGACAGCCGCAAGCTCTACCGCGCCGACGGCAGCGAGATGCCGCTGACCGCGATGGAGTTCGACCTCCTCGCCACCTTCGCCGCCCATCCCGGCCGCGTGCTCAGCCGCGACCAGCTGCTCGATCTCGCCCACAACAAGGAGATCGAGCCCTTCGATCGCTCGATCGACATCCGCATCACCCGCATCCGGCGCAAGATCGAGGCCGACCCGGCCAAGCCGCAGGCGATCAAGACGGTGCGCGGCGCGGGCTATGTGTTCACGCCGGGCGGGTCGGGCACGGCCTGATCCTCCTTGCCGGGGCGCGGCAGGCGCGGCCGCAGATAGAAGCTGACGAGCAAGCTGACGGCCAGCCCCACGATCAGCAGGGTGCCGCTGCCGACCGTTCCAATGAACATGAAGGCCATCATCGCCATCGCGCCGGCGTCCAGCTCGCCGGGCTGGGCAGGGCCGATGGTCGCGACCTGGACGGCGCAGAAGATGCCGAGGGCAAGCGGCGCCGGCAGGCTCGCGACGACCACCAGGTCGCGGCGGCGGCTGTGCGGCCGGAGCCGGTCGAGCGCCACGACCAGAAGCGACACGAGGGCCATGTAACCCAGCAGGATCAGCCAGACCAAACGCGTCTCCCCCGGAGGCGCCCAGGCTCGCCTCGTTTGCGGGCGATTGCAAGCCGGGGCGCGTCAACGGGCTACGTCTATGCGCCCGAAGGCGAACCGGAGAAGAGGCACCACGCCTCAACCCGTTCGCGTCGAGCGAAGTCGAGACGCCGCATCGAGCGAAGCCGAGATCGGGAAGCCTCGGCTACCCTCGGCACCGGTCCTCGACTTCGCTCGGACCTAACGGTGTTCGATCCTCCGTATCCCGTCAGTCGCCGAACGCGGCCTTCAGCTCGTCGAGCCACGGCCCGGCCGTGCCGTCGCTCGGGGCGCGCCAATCGCCGCGCGGGCTGAGCGCTCCGCCGGCCGAGACCTTGGGCGAATTGGGGATGGCGGAGCGCTTGAACTGGCTGATCTGGAAGAAGCGGTAGAGGAAGGTCTCGAGCCATTTGCGGATCGTCGCGAGGTCGTATTCGCGCTTGACGGAGCCGGGATAGCCTACGGGCCACTGACCGGCCTGCGCCTCCTTCCACGCCTGCCAGGCGAGGAAGGCGACCTTGGACGGCGGCTGGCCGGAGCGCAGGATGTGGTAGAGGAAGAAATCGTGCAGCTCGTAGGGGCCGATCGTGTCCTCGGTCGACTGCATCTCGCCCTTGTCGTCGGCCGGGATGAGCTCGGGCGAAATTTTCGTGGCGAGGATGGCTTCCAGGATGCGGTCGGTCCCGGCGTCGAACTGATCGGTCTTGACCGCCCAGCGGATGAGGTACTGGATCAGCGTCTTGGGGACGCCGGCATTGACGCCGTAATGGCTCATCTGGTCGCCGACGCCATAGGTCGACCAGCCCAATGCCACCTCGCTCAGATTGCCGGTGCCGACGACGAAGCCGCGGCGCTGGTTGGCGAGGCGGAACAGATAGTCGGTCCTGAGCCCCGCCTGCACATTCTCGAAGGTGATGTCGTAGACCGCCTCGCCCCGCGCGAACGGGTGGCCCATGTCCTTCAGCATCTGCATCGCCGCCGGCTTGATATCGATCTCCTCGCCGACCACGCCGAGCGCCTTCATCAGCGCCCAGGCATTGCTCTTGGTCGTCTCGCCGGTCGCGAAGCCCGGCATGGTGAAGCCGAGGATGGTCGAGCGCGGGATATCGAGGAAGTCGCACATCTTCGCCGCGACGATCAGCGCGTGCGTCGAATCGAGGCCGCCCGATACGCCGATGACGAGGTGGCTGCCGCTCGTCGTCTGGAAGCGTTTGGCGAGCCCCTGCACTTGGATGTTGAACGCCTCGTAGCAATCCGAATCGAGCTGCTCCGGGCGGTTCGGGACGTAGGGGAAGCGGCGCAGCTTCCGGCGAAAGCCGATGTCGGCCAAGCTCGGCTTGTGCTCGAAATGGAGGCGCCGCGCGGTCTTCTCGGGATGGCCGGCGGCGACGGCATTGTCGTTGAAGGTCGGCATCCGCATCCGCTCGAGCCGGAGGCGCTGGACGTCGATGTCGGCGATGCAGAGTTCGGGGTCGCGGTCGAACCGTTTCGAATCGCAGAGCAGTTCGCCCATCTCGTAGATCGATCCCTGGCCGTCCCAGGCGAGGTCGGTGGTGCTCTCGCCCGGGCCGGAGGCGGCGTAGACATAGGCCGCGCAGCAGCGGCTCGATTGCGACGCGCAGAGCAATTTGCGCTCGTCCGCCTTGCCGATCGTGATGTTGGAAGCCGAAAGGTTGCACAGGATGAGCGCCCCCGACAGAGCGCCGAGCGTGGAGGGCGGCTGCGGCGCCCAATAATCCTCGCAGATCTCGACGTGGAAGATGAAGTCGGCGAGGTCCTCGGCGGCGAAGATGAGGTCGGTCCCGAACGGCACGATCTCGCCCGCCACGGCGATGTCGATGCCGTTGAGGCCGATGCCGCTGACGAACCAGCGCTTCTCGTAATATTCGCGGTAATTGGGCAGGAAGCTCTTCGGCACGACGCCGAGGATGCGCCCGCGCGAGATTGCGAGCGCCGTATTGTACAGCCGGCCGTTGCGGCGCAGCGGCGCGCCGACGACCAGCACCGGCGACAGCTTCGCCGTGGCGTCGCGGAAACGGGCGATCCCGTCCTCGACGCCGTCGAGAAAGGCCTCCTGGAGAAACAGATCGTCCACCGCATAAGAGGAGATGTTGAGCTCCGGATAGACCAGCAGATCGACGCCCTCGCCGTGCGCCTGCTCGGCGAGCGCGATCGCCTGGTCGACGTTGAAGGTGACGTCGCCGGCCGATCCCACGGGACTCGCAGCCGAGACCCGGACGAAGCCGTGGCGGTGGATCGCTTCGAAGGGCGGCGTCTTCGCGGCCATCACAGCATCTCCGTCATCATCTCGATCGCCGTCTTCATGCACTTGACGCGCGTCGCGCCGCGGCCGCCGGGGCCGAAACGCTCCTCGCGGTGCAGCGTCTTCCGGCCGGCGCGGGCGCAGGCGAAATGGACGAGCCCGGGCTCGATGCCGGCATCGGCGAAGCCGGTGATCGCCAGCGCGACATTGGCGCGCGAGCGCTCCAGCGCCCCTTCCGCCATGGCGACCGCGACCTCCTTCGTCACGGCCTCGTTGGGAAGGATCACGTCCATCGGAATGCCGAGCATCTCGTTTTTCGCCTCGTAGGAATAAGTGACGAAGCCGCGATCGAAAGTGTGGGCGACGCCCTGCACGTCGGTCAGCAGGGAGGCGAGCATGCCGCCGGTGCAGCTCTCCGCGGTCGCCAGCTTCAGCCCGCGCTCGTGCGCCTTGGAGAGCAGCCGCCGCGCCGCTTCCTCCGTCTCGTGCGGCAGGATCGGCGAGAGGGTCTCGGTATCGTTCAAAATCAGGTCCTTGCGGGTGCGGCCAAGGAACCGGTCCCTAGCGCCGAATGTTCCACAGGCCAAACGAGGAGGCTGACATGGCTGTGATGAAGCAGGACGCGACGCGACTTCTGACCGAGGACCACCGCAAGGTGGAGGAGCTGTTCGAGCAGTTCGAGAAAGCGAGCGGCGACGGCCGCAAGGAAAGGCTCGCGAAGCAGATCTGCACCGAGCTCAAGGTCCATTCGATGATCGAGGAGGAGATTTTCTATCCGGCCCTGCGCGGGAAGATTTCCGACGACGATCTCGACGAGGCCTATGTCGAGCATGACGGGGCCAAGGTCCTGATCAACGAGATCGAGGCCGGCGGCCCGGACGAGGAGTTTTACGACGCCAAGGTCAAGGTCCTCCAGGAGCAGATCGAGCATCACGTCGAGGAGGAGGAGAAGAGCCGCGGCAACATCTTCCAGCAGGCCCGCGCGGCCGACGTCGACCTCGAGGCGCTCGGCGAGCAGATGGCCGCGCGCAAGGCCGAATTGATGGAGCTCGCCGCCAGCCGGGGCCTTCCTCCCGCCCAGCCGGCGACCATGCAGCACGAGGGAGCCTGAGCGATGGCGGGTTGGGGCCGCAGCACGGTCTGGATCGCCGCCGTCACCGCCGCGGCGGCGGGGCTGGTCGCCGTCGTCGCCAGCCGGCGCTGGTTCGGCCGCGGCGACGATGACGACGAGGTCTATGCGCCGGCCTTGAGCCGCGGCTCGCGCGCGGCCGGCGCGTACGGCAGTTCGGGCGCCGCGCGCCAGGCCGGCCCGGAAGCGATGCGCGATCCGCCCCGCAGCTGGTCGAAGGTCGACGAAGCCTCGGACGAGAGCTTCCCGGCGAGCGACCCGCCGGCCTTCGCCCCGCACGTCGACTAGGGTCCGTTCATCGCGGCGAAAGCGGCCGCGGCCGACCCTCGCCCAAACGGCGGGGAGACGGGGATGCGCAAATTCTTGCTGGCGGCGGCGGCGGCGGCCACATTGGCGGGCTGCACCGCGCGGATCGCCGAGGATTCGCTGCTCCACCCGATCCCGGGCGGCGCCATCGACGCGGTCGCGCTCCGCCAGGCGGCGCCCGCTTATCAAGCGTCCGAGCAGTGGATCGTCGCGCCGGACGGCGCCCGTCTCGCCGGGGTGCTGCTACGCCAGCCCGGCGCCCGCGCGACGATCCTCTATTTCGGCGGCAACGGCTACACGATCGAGCGCTTCGGCGCGGCGACCGCGGCGGTCTTCGCGCCGCTGGGCGTCGACCTGCTGATCGTCGACCACAGGGGATATGGGCGCAGCGAAGGCACGCCCGGGCTCGCCACCTTCGAGGGCGACGGCCTCGCCGCCTTCGACCATCTCACCGCTCGCGTCGGCATCCCAGCCTCGCGCATCGTCGTCCACGGCCAGTCGCTCGGCAGCTTCATCGCCGGCCATGTCGCGGCCACCCGGCCGACGGCGGGGGTCGTGCTCGAAAGCTCGGCGACGACGACCGAGGACTGGGCGAACGCGAACCTGCGCGGCCCGGCCCGCATGTTCGTCCGCTTCGACATCGCCGAGGCTTTGCGCGGCCGCGGCAACCTTGCCAACATGGCGCGCATCGAGGAACCGGTGCTGATCCTCGCGGGCGAGCGCGACCGGACGACGCCGCCGCGCCTGTCGCGCGCGCTCTACGAGGCCTCGCCGCTGCCTGCCGGGCGCAAGACGCTTTTCGTCGCGCCGGGCGCCGCGCACAGCGACGTCATGCTGCGCCCCGAGACCATCTCCGCCTACCGAGCCTTTCTCGCCAGTCTCGGGTGGTGAGAGCCCGCCTCCTGCTCGTTGCCGCCATGCTCCTCTCGAGCTGCGGCGCCGAAGCCGAGCAGGCGCCGATTCGCGAGCGGGTCGAGGCCGGACTGGAGGTGCGTCTCGCCGGCGGCATCGCCGTCCGGCGTTACGGCTTCCGCCACGGCGGCGGCGAGGTCGAGGCGGTGCTGACGCTTCCGGAGGGCGCCGGACCGCATCCCGGGATCGTGCTGGTGCCGGGCTATTTGCGCACGGCCTACGACATGCTCCCCGTCGCCATTGCCATGGCGCGGGCAGGCTTCGCGACCGTTGCGGTGAGCCAGCCCGGCTTCGGCGGCTCGACCGGCCCGGCTGACTTCGTCGGCCCCCGCACCTTCGCGGCGCTGCGCGCTGCCGCCGAACGCTTCGCCGCCGAGCCGTTCGTCGACCGCGCCCGGCTCGGCGTCTACGGCTACTCGCGCGGCGGCCTCGCGGCCGCCCAGCTCGCCTCCCGGACCGACCTGTTCCGCGCCGCCGTCTTCGGCGGCGGCATCTACGATTTCTCGGCCGCTTATGCGCAGGTGTCCGCGAATATCGCTCTCAACATGATCGCGGAGGCGGGAAACAGCGAAGAGGCGATCCGCTTCCGCTCGCCGATCCACGACATGGCCGGGCTCGACGGCCCGGTGCTGATCGTCCACGGCGAGGCCGACGCCAGAGCATCGCCCGAGCAGGCCCGCGCGCTCGATCGCCGCCTCACCGAGCTCGGGCGCGCGCACGAGCTGCTCCTGATCCCCGCCGGCGAGCATGCGCTGGGCGGCGCGCAGATCGTGCCCCCGGCGATCGCGTTTTTCCGGCGCTATCTGCGCTCCGACTGAGTCCGGTTTAGAGGTCCCTTTCGGAAGCGGCGAGTGCGCGTTCGCAGTGGGATCGAAGCAGCGGCACATGGACGATGACCGTTTCCCAGATCGTTCCAAGGTCGATCAGGTCGTACGAATGCCTGAGGCGATTGCCGAGGCCGCGGACACGCTCCATCGGGAGGTCAGGCACAATCTCGGCCATGCGCTCCGCGCCGATTTTCGCTGCAGCCTCGATGATCCGTTCGAGGCAGCGCTCGACGGCATCGATGCGCATCCGGTCCGCAGCAAATTTCTCGATCGAAAGGCCTTCGATGTAACCAGCGATTGCATCGGCGTTCTCGATGATGTCCGATAGCCGTAACGTCTCGCGCCTAGAAGACATGGACCCGATCCCGGTCGATCTCGGCCTGCATTCGCGGCTTGCGTGCTGGCTCTGTGAGCAGATCGACCTTGGCGTCGAGCATCTCCTCGAGCCGCTCTGCGATTTCGTTATAGTGGAACAGCCCGATTCTTCGGGAGCGATCCAATTCCGCAGCCAGGTCGATGTCCGACTGCGGTCCGGCCTCGCCGCGCGCCACCGAGCCGAACAGGGAGAGGCGGCTGACCCCCAGTCGCCGCAGTTCCGGTTCGTGCGCACGGAGGCGCTCCAATATGGCCTCGCGATCCATGGCCTTCATCTAGTCGATACCGCTCCTATTTGCCACCGGGGCAGCGGTTCGGCCCGCTGGCGAATAGCGGCGGCCTCGTCTAGGAGGGCGCCGCCCGCCCCTGCCGAGGACTCAATGACCGTTTCGCTCTCGATCGTCGCGCCCTGCTACAATGAGGAAGGCTCGCTGGAGGAGCTGTACCGGCGCACGGCGGCGGCGGCCGAGGGTGTCGCCGGGCGCTCGTTCGAGATCGTGCTGGTCAATGACGGCTCGCGCGACCGCAGCTGGGAGATCATGCGGGCGCTGGCGGCGCGCGACGAAAGGGTCGTCGCGATCAACCTCTCGCGCAACCACGGCCACCAGCTGGCGCTGACCGCCGGGCTCGACCTGTGCTCCGGCGAGCGCATCCTGATTATCGACGCCGACCTCCAGGACCCGCCCGAGCTGCTGCCGGCGATGGTCGCCGAGATGGAGCGGCAGGGCGCCGACGTCGTCTACGGGCTGAGGCGCGCGCGCGCCGGCGAGACCGCGTTCAAGCGCTCGACCGCCAAGCTCTTCTACCGCGGCCTCTCGCAGCTGGCGGAGATCGACATCCCGCGCGACACCGGCGACTTCCGGCTGATGAGCCGCCGCGCGCTCGACGCCTTGCTCAGCCTTCCCGAGCAGGCGCGCTTCATCCGCGGCATGGTCGCCTGGGTCGGCTTCCGCCAGGTGCCGCTGGTCTACGACCGGGCCGAGCGGCATGCCGGGACGACCAAATATTCGCTCGGCAAGATGGTCCGCTTCGCGCTCGACGCCGTGACCGGCTTCTCGACCGCGCCTTTGCGCTTCGCCAGCCATGCCGGGCTGTGGCTGGTGCTCGGCTCGTTCCTGCTGCTCGGCTACATCGCCTGGGGCTGGCTCAGCGGCAACGTCGCCGAGGGCTGGACCTCATTGATGCTCGTCGTCGTCGCCCTCGGCGCGGTGCAGATGTTCGTGCTCGGCCTGATCGGGGAATATCTCGGCCGGCTCTACATCGAGGCGAAGCGGAGGCCCCTCTACATCGTCCAGGAGATTGCGGGCCGCGCCGGCGGGCACCCGCATCTCGGCCACATCGCTCACCCGCCCGAAGCGGAGACCGGCGAAGCCACTGCGACCAGCGATACGCCCGGCGGGAACGGCACCCGCCCGATCGCGTAGCGCTCCAGCCCGAACATGAATTCGAGCGCCTTGTTGATCGCTTCCGGCGGAAGCTTGTCGTCGCTGTCCTCCTTGCCGGTCAGCCGCCCGGCCACTCGCGCGGCGGCGGCGAGCGGGAAGAGCAGGCTGTTGAAGTAGGAGAGCAAATCGACCTTCAGCCCCGCAGCCTCGACGACCTGGCGAAAGCCCTTCCTGGTGTAGCGGCGCTTGTGGTGGTTCACCTCGTCGTGGGCGCTCCACATCCAGGGATGGGCGGGTACGGTGAGCAGGAGCTTGCCGCCGGGCCGCAGCCGCTCCGCGATGCTGACGAGGGAGGCGCGGTCGTCCTCGACATGCTCGAGCACGTCGAGCAATGCGACGAGATCGTAGGCGTCGCGCGCGACGCCCTGCAGCTCGGGAAGCGTCGCCATCTTCGCCGGGCGGCCGAGCCGCTCCGACGCCACCGCCCGCGCGGCGTCATCCATCTCGACCGCGTCGACGGTGCCGAACCGGCCGAGCATGTCGAGATTGTGGCCGGTGCCGCAGCCGATCTCGAGGATGCGCGCGCCCGCCGGCGGCCGGACCCGCGTCGCGATCAGCTTCGCCAGGATCTCGCGCCGGGCGCGGTACCACCAGTGACGCCCGTCGATCTCCGCCATCCGGTCGTAGACGATCCGCTCCATCAGGGCGCGAACCGGTTCGAGCGCGGGAAGCCGTTGGGCGCCATCCGGCCGGCGGCGCCGCGCGCCGTCCGCCACGGATTGAGGTCCGCCTCGGTGCGCATCCGGCCGCTCTCGCCGCCCATCGGCCAGGAGAGGCCCTCGGCGAACTGGAAGCTGACGGCGTCGGACAGGCCCCCGTCCCGGTAGCGCTGCAGCTGGACGCCCTGGCCGCGCGCCATTTCGGGAAGATCGGAGAGCGGGAAGACGACCATCTTCCGATTCTCGCCGATCGCCGCCACATAATCATGCTCCGCGCCGATCCGCCGGACCACCGCCAGGCGGGCGCCAGGGCGCAGATTCACCACCTGCTTGCCCTTCCGGGTCTCGGCGACCGCCCCGTCGGCGGCGGCGACGAAGCCGCGACCGTCCGACGAGGCGAGCAGCAGCTTCGCGCCGCCAACCGCCGGCATCAGCGCGACGAAGCTGCCCTCGCCCTCGACGTCGATCATCAGCCGCACCGGCTCGCCGAAGCCGCGCCCGCCGGGAAGCTTGTCGGCGGCGAGGGTGTAGAAGCGGCCGTTGGCGGCGGCGAGCAGGAGCTTGTCGGTGGTCTGGGCATGGAAAAAGAAGCGCGGGCCGTCGCCCTCCTTGAACTTCAGCGCCTCCGGGTTGGAGAGCTCGACATGGCCCTTCATCGCCCGGATCCAGCCGCGCTCGGACATGATGACCGTGATCGGCTCGCGCTCGATCATCGCCTCGAGTGGGATTTCGCGCGCGGGGCCGGCCTCCTCAATCGAAGTGCGGCGGCGGCCGAGCGCGGTCTCCGGGCCGTAGCGCGCCTTCAGGGCCGCTAGGTCCTTCTTGAGCCGGGTGCGCTGCCGGTCCTTCGAATCGACCAGCTTCCTCAGCTCCTCGCGCTCCTTGAGCAGAGCTTCGCGTTCGCCGCGGATCTGCATCTCCTCGAGCTTCCTCAGCGAGCGCAGGCGCATGTTGAGGATCGCCTCCGCCTGGCGGTCCGACAGGGCGAACTCGGCGATCAGCACCGGCTTGGGCTCGTCCTCGGTGCGGATGATGTGGATCACCCTGTCGAGGTTGAGATAGGCGACGAGGAAGCCTTCGAGCAATTCGAGCCGGTCGTCGATCTTCGCGATCCGGTGCTCCGAGCGGCGCACCAGCACCTCGAACTGGAAATCGAGCCAGGCCCGCAGCGCCTGACCGAGGCTCATCACCCGCGGCGTACGGCTGGCGTCGAGCACGTTGAGGTTGAGCGGGACGCGGACCTCGAGGTCGGTCAGGCGGAACAGGCTGTCCATCAATATCTGCGGCTCGACCGTTCGGCTCCTCGGCTCGAGCACGATCCTGATCGCCTCGTCCGATTCGTCGCGGACGTCGGCGAGGATCGGCAGGCGCTTCTCCGAAACGAGCGCCGCGATCTGCTCGATCAGCTTCGATTTCGGCACCTGGTACGGGATCTCGCCGATCACCGCGGCCCAGGTGCCGCGGCCCTGGTCCTCGATCGTCCAGCGCGCGCGCACGCGGAAGGCGCCGCGGCCGGTGGCGTAGGCGGTCGCAATCGCCTCGGCGCCGTCGACGAC
>JAXDPC010000291.1:0-2866 GCA_034668525.1 Sphingomonadales bacterium | reverse complement strand
GCCGATCAGCACGCCGATCAGGCCAGCGAGCAGGCTCCACTTCCAGGCGCTTCTTCTCGCTTCGCCCGCTTTCCGGGGCGCCGCCTCCGCCATCAATGCCGCCGCTGCCGCTCGACGGCGCTGCGGGACACCATCGCGATGTCCTGGGCACGCAGCCAGTCGGGCGTGCCGACGGGAATGCCGAGCATCGCCCGCTCGGCATTGGCGAGCGCGAGCTGCGGCTGATCGATCAAATTGTAACGCTCGGCGGTGGCGAGCGCGGCGCGCGCGCTGTCGCCCTCGCGGTCGTAGACGATGCCGAGCTGATACCAGGCGAACGGGTTGGTGTTGTCGCGCCCGACCGCCGCGCGGAGCACCTGCTTGGCCTCCTGGAAATTCGCCGGGTCCTCGGTCGAGATCAAAGCGTGGCCGAGCAAGGCGGCGATCAGCGGCTGGTCCGGCGCCCGCGCCACCGCCTCGCGAAGCGATTCCAGCGCCTCGGCCGGGCGGCCGGTCTCGAGCAGGATCTGGCCGCGCAGCTCGAGGAAATAGGGGTCGCCGGGACGGTCGCGAAGCAGGCTGTCGGCTTCGGCGATCGCGCGGTCGGCATGATGGTCGCGGTGCCAGGCATAGGCACGCGCATAGCGCGCCGGGATCGAGCGGTCGCTCTCGGGGAAGCGCTGCAGGGTGCGCCGAGGATCGTCGACGAAGCCGATCAGCTTCGCCCGCACCCGCTGGAAGCGTTCCTCGAGCTGCGCATCGGTCGGCCGCGCCCAGGCCGGGTCGGTCTGGTAGAGATTCTCGAGCACGGCGATGCGCTCGCGGTTGAGCGGGTGGGTGCGCTCGTAGCTGTCCTCCTGGGGGACGTTGTAGCGGAATTCCTCGTTCTGCAGCCGCTCGAAGAATGCGAGCGAGCCGCGGCCGCTGATCCCGGCCCGGTGGAGGAAGGAGGCGCCGGCTGCGTCCGCCGAGGATTCCTGGGTCCGGCTGAAGGCGAGGAAGCGCCCGATCGCCGCCCGCTGGCCCGCCGACATGATCGCCGCGCCGGCCTCGGGGCTGCCGCCCGCGGCCGCCGCCGCGACGCCGAGCAGCAGGGTCAGGATCGAAATCCCGGTTGCCGCGCGCACACCCTCGGCCATGCGGATGACGTGGCCGCCGGTGACGTGGCCGAGCTCGTGGGCGATCACGCCCTGGACTTCGTTGGCGTTGAGGGCGCGGGTGATCAGGCCCGAATGGATGTAGACGATCTGCCCGCCGGCGACGAACGCGTTGACGGTGTCGTCGTGGACGAGGACGATCTGCACGTCCTCCGGCCTCAGCCCCGCGGCCGCGATCAGCGGTCGCGAAATGTCCTTCAGCAACTGCTCGGTCTCGGCGTCGCGAAGGATCGACTGCGCCGCCGCCGGCCGCGCCATCACCGCGAAGCTCAAAGCGAGCAGCATCAGCAGGCGCGCCGCGAAAGCGGCCGCGCCGGCGCGCGCGCCGCCAGGGCGAGCGCGGGTGCGGGACGGTTCAGCCATGCCCGATCCTATCCCGTTCGCAGCCTGAACCCCAGATGAAATCGGCGCGCCGAAGCACCGCCGTCGTCAGGGGCCGAAAGTCCGCTGCCACCAGCCGCGACGCGGCGGGCCGGAGGGGTCGTCCTCCTCGCCGCCGGCGCCCTCGGACAGCGGCTCCGGCGCGCGATCGTTGGCCGGCTCGGGAGCCGTCTCGGCGCTGGCTTCCGCCGCGGCGGGAACATCGGCATCGGCTTTCTTGCGGCGGCCGGCGCGCGAGCGCTTCGCGGTCGGCGGCGCGGCCTCGGCGGGCCCCTCGGCCTCGGCTGGCGGCGCCTCGGCCTCAGCCCCAGCCTCGGCCGGCGGCGCCTCGCTTACGAGCGCTGGCGGCGCAGCCTCTTCGGCGACGGCGGGAGTCTCGGCCTCGGCAGCCTCGCCGCGCCGCGCGCGCGGACGGCGGCGGCTCTTGCGCGGCTGCTCCTCCTCGGCCTGCGGCTCGGCGGCCGGGACCTCGGACTGCGCGATTTCCGAGACCTCGGCCGCCGCCGGATCTTCCCGCTCAGCCTGCTCCTCCTCGCCGGCGATCGGCTCGCGCTCGCCGCCCTCGTCCTGCTCGTCCCGGCCTTCGCGGCGGCGACCGCCGCGGCGGCCGCGGCGGCGGCGCTTGCGCCCCCGGGCATCGCCGCTGTCGCGATCCTCGCGGCGGGGACGGCGCTCGCCGCGCTCCTCGCGCGCCTCGGCCGGCTCCCCCTCGTCCTCGGCGGCCCCTTCCTCCTCGGCATCCTCGTCCTCCGGAAGCAGATCCTCTTCCTCGTCCACCGCCGGCTCGGCGATCGGCGCCGGCCGGGGCCGCTCGGCGGGACGCGGCCCGACCGATTCCACGGCCATCTTCGCGCCCTCGAAGCTCTCCTCGATCAGCACTTCGACCAGCACTCCGTAGCGCGCCTCGATCTCGCCGATCTCGCCGCGCTTCCGGTTGAGTACGTAGACCGCGGCCTCGCGGCCGGCGCGAAGGACGATCGTGCTGCCGCGGCCGCGCGCCGCTTCCTCCTCGATCATGCGCAGCGCGAACAGCCCCGCCGAGGATGCGGTCCGCATCAGGCCGCTGCCGTCGCAATGGGGACAGGGCTTGGTCGAGGCCTCGAGCACGCCGGTCCTGAGACGCTGGCGGCTCATTTCCATCAGGCCGAAGGAGGAGATGCGGCCGACCTGGATGCGGGCGCGGTCGTTCTTCAGCGCCTCCTTCATCGCCTTCTCGACCTTGCGGATATGGCCGTTGGATTCCATGTCGATGAAATCGATGACCACCAGGCCCGCCATGTCGCGCAGCCTCAGCTGGCGAGCGATCTCGTTGGCGGCCTCGATATTGGTCGCGAAGGCGGTCTGCTCGA
>JAXDPC010000290.1:0-4170 GCA_034668525.1 Sphingomonadales bacterium | reverse complement strand
GCCTCTATCCGGCCTTCGTCCTGTCGCGCTTCCAACCGGCCAGCGTCCTCAAGGCGAACAAGGGCAGCGCCGAGACGCAGGGCTCCGGGCGGCTGCGGGGGCTGCTCGTCGTCGCCCAGTTCGCGGTCTCGATCGGCCTCATCGTCTGCACCTGGGTGGTCTATTCGCAGACCCGCTACGTCCAGACCGCCGACCCCGGCTACGAGCGCGAGGGCCTGATCCAGGTCGACGGCGCCTGGCGCCTGCAGGAGCTCGGCAATTACGACGAGGTGCGCCGCCAGATCGCGGCCGTGCCCGGCGTCGCCAACGTCGCGCGGACCAATATCGGCATCGCCGCGACCAACAGGTCGATCCAGCGCGTGCTGATGCCGGGCGCGCCGGACGGGCTCGGCATGGGCGTCTACCGGACCGACGCCGACTTCTTCCCGACGATGGGCATGCGGCTCCTCTCGGGGCGCGGCTTCGCCGACCGCTATGCCAACGATCGCGTCGTGCGGGCGGAGGGCGAGGGCCAGCCGTCGCCGCTGCTCGAGCGCGGCCTCAACGTGGTGCTGAACCGGCGCGCGGCGCGGCTGCTCGGCATCGCCGATCCGGCGGCGGCGCTCGGCCGGCAGATCCAGGTCGGCATGGACGGCAACGACATGATCCCCTCGACGATCGTCGGCGTGGTCGAGGACACGCGGATCCGGACCGCCCGCGACGAGATCGAGCCGCTCGTCTTCACCTACGATCCCGAGCGGACGACGAGGCTCATCATCCGCTACCGCTCCGATAACCCCGCCGAAGTGCTGCAGGCGGTCAACGGCGTCTGGTCGCGCTTCCTCGCCGACGCGCCGTTCGAGGGCGCGCTGGCCGAGGATCTCATCGCCGAGCTCTATCAGCGCGAACGCGCCCGGGGAGCGGTCTTCGCCGGCTTCTCGCTGCTCGCCGTCATCATCTCCTGCCTCGGCCTGTTCGGGCTCGCGGCGTTCACCGCCGAGCGGCGGACCAAGGAGATCGGCATCAGGAAGGTGCTGGGCGCGACGGTGCGCCACATCGTCCAGCTGCTCGCCTGGCAATTCTCGAAGCCGGTGGTGATCGCCAATCTGATCGCCTGGCCGGTGGCCTGGTGGGTGATGCGCGACTGGCTCAACACGTTCGACGCCAGGATCGGCCTCGGGCCGACGCCGTTCGTCGCCGCCGGCCTGCTCGCCCTCGCCATCGCGATCGGCACCATCGCCGGCCACGCGATCAAGGTCGCGCGGGCCAACCCAATCCACGCACTCCGTTACGAATGACCATTGGCCTCGGCCTCGAAGGGGAACAGGACATGTGGCGCAACTATCTCACGATCGGCATCCGCGCTCTGGCGAAGAACCGGACCTATGCCTTCATCAACATCGCGGGTCTCGCGATCGGCATCGCCGCCTGCCTGATGATCCTGCTCTACGTGCGCTACGAGACGCGCTACGATGACTGGCTGCCCGCGGCCGAGCGCACCTACCAGTTCCAGGATCTCTATTCGCCGACCGAGACCGGCGGCGAGGAATATCGCCTGCAGATGACGAGCTACGTCTCCGGCCGGGCGCTGGCCGAGGACTTCCCCGAGGTCGAGCGGGCGGTCTACATCAACGGCGGCGGCGGCTACGTGCTCCAGGACGGCGAAGCGACGCTGACCAACGACCTGCGCTTCACCGACGGCAATTTCCTCGAGGTCGTCGAGCTGCCGATGGTCCGCGGCAACCGTGCGACCGCGTTGCAGCGCCCCGGCCAGCTGGTGATCAGCGAGAGCGAGGCGCAGCGGCGTTTCGGCACCGCCAACCCGGTCGGCCGCACCCTCACCATCGCCCAGCAGGGCAACCAGAATGTCGACTATCAGGTCACCGGCGTGTTCCGCGACATTCCGCCCAATTCGCACATGTCGTTCAACATCATCGCCCGGATGGACCCGCAGCAATTCTACGCGCAGAATCTTCGCTTCCTGACCTCGTGGACCTCGCAGGGCGGCTGGTATTATGTGAAGCTGCGGCCCGGGGCGAGCGCGCAGGCGATCAACGCCCGGCTCCCGGAATGGGAGCGGCGCCGCATCCCGGACGACGTCACCGAGGGCCGCCGCGAGAATCCCGGCGACGATCAGGACTGGCGGCTGATGAACGTGCGCGACGTCCATCTCGGCGACGCGCAGGAAGCGACGATGACGCCGGGCAACGACCGCAAGACGGTCTACACCTTCGCCATCATCGCCCTGCTCATCCTCGGCATGGCCTGCGTCAACTTCACCAACCTTGCCACCGCCCGCGCCTCGCAGCGGGCGAGGGAGGTGGCGCTGCGCAAAGTGCTCGGCGCCAACCGCAAGCAGCTCGTCACCCAGTTCCTCGGCGAATCGATCCTGGTCGCGACCATCGCCACGGTCATCGCGATGGCGCTCTGCGAGCTGGCCCTGCCCTGGTTCAACACCTTCCTCGGCGCCGACATGGAGATCTCCTATTTCGGCCAGGACGACATCTTGCTGCCGGTGCTGGTGCTGATCCTGCTGGTCGGCGCCGCCGGGGGGCTCTACCCGGCCTTCTACCTCTCGCGGTTCCAGCCGGCGCAGATCCTCAAGGCGAACAAATCCTCCGCCGACGCGCAGGGCTCCGGGCGGCTGCGCAACATCCTGGTCGTCGCCCAGTTCGCGGTCTCCATCGGTCTGATCATCTGCACGGCGATCATCTACGCCCAGACCGTCTTCGCCCGCACCGTCGACGCCGGCTATCGCCGGGACGGCCTCTACCAGGTGCAGATGATCGGCGGCGCGCGGCTCGAGCAGGTCATCGACACGATGATCCGCGAGATTTCCGCGCTTCCCGGCGTCACCGCCGTCGGCCGCTCGAGCATCGGCGTCGCGCCGGGCAACAACAGCGTCACCAGCGTGCAGGTGCCGGGCCAGCCCAATGTCGTCGATCTCGGCACCTACGGCGTCGATCCGCAATTCTTCCAGGCGATGGGCATGCGCGTCGTCGCCGGGCGCAATTTCGACGAGCGGCTGGCGCGCGACGACGCGACCACGCCCGCTCCGGTCGATCTCGAGGCGGAGCGCGCCATCGTCGCGCGCGGCGTCAACGTCATCGTCACCGAAGAGGCGGCGCGGCGGATGGGCTACCGCTCGGCCCGGGAAGCGATCGGCAAGGAAATCCGCGCGGGGCTCACGGTCGAGGAGGTCGGCGGCATGGTGCCCTCGACCATCGTCGGGGTGGTCAACGACGCCCGCTTCCGCTCGATGCGCGACCCGCTCCAGCCGATCCTCTATTATTTCCAGCGCGACCGCTTCAATTACCTCGTCGTCCGCTTCGGCGGCGCCGACGGCGGCCGCATCGCCCGGCAGATCGAGCAGGTCTGGAAGCGGGTCGTCCCCGACATCCCCTTCCGCGGCCAATATGCCGACGAGCTGGTGCGCGAGATGTACGAGGCGGAGGAGGCGCGGGCGCAATTGTTCGGCATCTTCGCCGGGCTTTCCGTGATCATCGCCTGCCTCGGCCTGTTCGGCCTGGCGGCCTTCACCGCCGAGCGGCGGACCAAGGAGATCGGCATCCGCAAGGTGCTCGGCGCGCGAACGCGCGACATCATCCGGCTGCTCGCCTGGCAATTCTCCAAGCCGGTGATCGTCGCCAACCTGATCGCCTGGCCGGTCGCCTGGTACGTGATGCGCGAATGGCTGAACGGCTTCGACAGCCGCATCGACCTCGGCCCGACGCCGTTCCTCCTCGCCGGGGCGCTGGCGCTGGGAATCGCGCTCGTGACCATCGCCGGCCACGCGATGAAGGTCGCGCGCGCCAATCCGATCCACGCACTCAGATACGAATGAGGGGAGCCCCGACGATGTGGCGCAACTATCTGACCGTGGGGCTGCGCGCCTTGCTCCACCACAAGACCTACGCCTTCATCAACATCTTCGGGCTCGCGATCGGGCTGGCGGCGTGCCTGCTGCTGCTTCTCTACGTGCGCTATGAGACCGGCTACGACCGCTGGCTGCCGGACGCGGAGCGGGTCTTCCAGGTGCAGACCTTCGGCGTCGACCCCGAGAGCGGTCAGCGGATCGACAATCAGGGGGTGACCCGACCGGTCGGCGACTCGCTCGCCGCTTACTTCCCCGAGATCGAATATGCCTCGAAATTCGAGGGCGAGGATGCCGCGATCCTGATCGGCGGCCGT
>JAXDPC010000289.1:0-7602 GCA_034668525.1 Sphingomonadales bacterium | reverse complement strand
CAGTCAGACGAAGCACGCCTGTGTGAAATAAACCGCCTACATGCCCATAAGGCATCTTCCAATGTCCTTTACTTTGTCGGGCGTTTGATCATTGCTGGCTATCAGGACGACGCCATCAATAAAGATACATTATACGATCATATCGATATTATAGACGACTTAGCTATTGAAGTGTATGCCGACTACTACAAGACTCGTGACAATCTTCTTCATGCATACATTGCGCTGGGCGAGACCCCCAAGGCGAAAGCCTTGGCCGCGATCAATTTCCGGGAGCTCAGGGATGCCGCGGAACAACGCAATCGCGGGGTGCCCCTTGATGTGGACGCAGTACTTGGGCTCCTCCGGGGCCCCGAAATCAACTGTTTCAATAGCGCACGAGCCGTGCTGTTTTCCCGACTAGACGGGGATACGCAGCGAGCTTAACGTTTTGTTGTGGGAGGAAGGCATATGACGGAACGCGCAATGGCACATTTGAGCAACATCGACTTTCTCACCACCCTCACGATGGTCGGCCTCGCGGACCCGTATACGGGCTGAGCCGCTTGGTACGTGCCCCCGTTGGGCGCGAGTTCCGGCGGCCCGCGCCGCATGCGCCCTGAGGGGTCGGCATAGGCCAATGGACGCCGCTGATCCGGCGAGGTTCGCACGAATTGCTCGCTGTTGGCGGACTGGGAAGACCGCTCGTCCACATAGGCAGAAAGTCTGGGTTGAGGGTGGCGCCTCTTTCAAGTGCCAGTCAGGCAGGCTGAGATAAGAGAGATTGTCTCCACCTCGTGCATCGGCCGTCTGGTCCTGGCGCCCGAGCCTCAGAACGCCTCCGCAGGCAGCGCCATGATGCTCTCGGCCCCAGCCTCGATCTTCCTCCGCAGCGCCCCGGTGTCCGGCAGGATGCGCTCGGCGTAGAAGCGGGCGGTGACGAGCTTGGTTTGGTGGAATGACGCGTCGTCGTCCGACGCCGACGCCGCGGCGCTGGCCTTCGCCATGCGGAGCCACATCAGGCCGAGGCAGACGGTGCCGAGGAGGGTCATGTAGGGGTAGGCGGCGGCGCCGGCATTGTTCGGGTTGGCCATGCCGTTCTGCATCAGCCACATGGTCGCGGTCTGGAGATCGCCGGTGGCCTTTTCGAGCGCGCCGGCGAGCTGTGCCGATTGCTCGTCGGCTTTCGCTTCGGCGATTTCCTCGGCGAGGATCCTGAAGAAGGCCTGGACGGCGCGGCCGCCGTTGGCGCCGAGCTTGCGGCCGACCAGGTCGAGGGCCTGGATGCCGTTGGTGCCTTCGTAGATCTGGGCGATGCGGGCGTCGCGGACGAACTGCTCCATGCCCCATTCGGCGATATAGCCGTGGCCGCCATAGACTTGCTGGGCGCTGACCGCGGCCTCGAAGCCCTTGTCGGTGAGATAGCCCTTGATGACCGGCGTCAGCAGGCCGAGCAGGTCGGAGGCGGCCTCGCGCTCCTCCTCGGTCTGCGCCTTGCGGCTGATGTCGACCTGGAGCGCGCCCCACAGGACGAGCGCGCGCGCCGCCTCGTTGAATGCCTTCATCTCCATCAGCATGCGGCGCACGTCGGGGTGGACGATGATCGGATCGGCCTTGGCGTCCGGCTCGCGCTCGCCGGGGACGAGGGCGCGGCCCTGGCGCCGGTCGCGGGCATAGGCGACCGCGTTCTGATAGGCGATCTCCCCCTGGGCGAGGCCCTGCAGCCCGACCCCGAGCCGCGCGGCGTTCATCATGATGAACATCGCCGCGAGGCCCTTCTCGGGCTCGCCGACGAGATAGCCGACGGCGTCGTCGTAATTGAGCAGGCAGGTCGAATTGCCGTGGATGCCCATCTTCTCCTCGATCGAGCCGCAGACGACCCCGTTGCGCTCGCCCAAGGAGCCGTTCTCCTCGACCAGGAACTTGGGCACGATGAACAGGCTGATCCCCTTCACATTGTCCGGCGCGCCCGCGATCTTGGCGAGGACGAGGTGGATGATGTTCTCCGAAAGATCGTGCTCGCCCGACGAGATGAAGATCTTGGTGCCGGTGATCTTGTAGCTGCCGTCGGCCTGCGGCTCGGCCTTGGTGCGCAGCAGGCCGAGATCGGTGCCGCAATGCGGCTCGGTGAGGTTCATCGTCCCGGTCCAGCGGCCGGCGACCATGTTGGGAACGTAGATGCGCTTCTGCTCTTCGGAACCCTTCACCAGGATCGACGCGATCGCGCCCATGGTCAGGCCGTGATACATTTCGAAGGCCTGGTTCGCGGAGAGCAGATATTCGCTGACCGCAGTGGCGACGACCTGCGGCAGGCCCTGGCCGCCATATTCCTCGGGCGCCGAGAGGGTGGTCCAGCCGCCGGCCACGAACTTGTCCCAGGCTTCCTTGAAGCCGGGGGGCGTCGAGACCGAGCCGTCCTCGTGGCGGACGCAGCCGTGCTCGTCGCCGACGCGGTTCAGCGGGTGGAGCACTTCCGCGGCGAAGCGGCCGCCCTCGGTGAGGATCGCCTCGATCATGTCGCTCGACGCATTCTCGAAGCCGGGCAGGTTCGAGTAGCGCTCTATGCCGAGCACGGAATCGAGGATGTAGCGCGTCTCGCGGACGGGGGCGGTATAGCTCGGCATCTTTCTTCCTTCAGATTCGCTCTTTCGACGCCTTGGCCTCGATCTCCTCGAGCGTTCCGACGAACTTCTCGAGCTCGGCGACGGTGGCGTCGATGTCGACCCTTTGCTTCTTCAAAAGGTCGATCCGGTCGCGGCAGCGCGCCATGGTGACGCGGCGCTGGGAGGCGCGGTTGTCGCCGAGATCGTAGAGGTCGATCATCTCGCGGATCTCGGCGAGGCTGAAGCCCACGCGTTTGCCGCGCAGGATCCAGGCGAGCCGCGCGCGGTCGCGCCACGAATAGATGCGGGCGAGGCCCTGCCGCGCGGGAGAGATAAGGCCCTCATCCTCGTAAAAGCGCAGCGCCCGCGGCGTGACCGAAAACTCCTCGCACAGATCGGTGATCGTATAGGTTTGCGAGCTGGTTTCGTGGTGCTCGAAGTCGGCGTGCAATGCGGCGTTCGGCATGCCGCGGGGCTACTTTACGTTCACGTCAACGTCAAGGCGGTCCGAGGCTTGCGGGAACGGCGGTTGAGGCTAAGCTCCGGCCCGGGAATGCAAGGGGGGATGGAAGGATGACGCTCAACAAGATGAGTGCGCTGTGGGCGCGCACGGCCTTGATCTGGTTCGTGCTGGTGGTCTGCCTGGGCCTGTTCATGGGGATCAGCCAGCGCTTCGAATTCGCGCCGTCGCACGCCCATATCGGCGTGCTCGGGTGGCTCTCCTCCGCGGTCTTCGCCTTTCTCTACGCGGTGGCCCAGGAGGGCCGCTCGGGGCGCGGGCCGGTCCTCCACTGGGCCGCCCACAACGGCGGGGTGGCGGCGATGACCGGAGGCCTGTTCGGCGCGCTCGGCCTCGGCTTCGGCGGGCTGATGGTGCTGGTCGAGACCGGGGCGGTGCTGGTCGTGCTTTCCGTCTTCTGGGCGGTGATCATGCTCTGGCCGCGGCTGCGCGTGACGCCCGCCTGACGGCTCAGCCGACGCCCGCGCAGAGGCGGTCGCCGACCAGATCCTCGGCGCGCATCGCGTCCTCGGCGCGGCCGCCGGTCTTGTCGAACGTCGCGCCGGCGAAGCGCGCGCCGCGGCTGCAATAATAAGCGCAGCCGGGCGCCGTCGTGGCCGGGAAGGCGATGCGCCCGCCCTCGATCCGCGCCTCGACGGTGCAGGCCTCGTCGCCGGCCATGTTGAGGCGCAGGACATTGCCCTGGCGCACCGCGCTGCCGTCGCCGCTGCAGCTCTCGCTTCCGGGACCGCGCAGGACGATGGCGAACCGCGTGCCGCCGGCGGCGCGGTCGACCATGCACATCTGGCTGCGCCCGCCGGCGGCGGCGGGACCCTCGTAGAGGCCGGTGAGGGTCGCGGTCTGCACCGCCTGGGCCGGCGTCGCGGGCGTGGCGGGCGCGGTCTCGCCCGGCGCGGCGGCGGTCGAGGCCGGGACGCCGTTGTCGGTCATCGCGTCCTGCGGCTGGCACGCCGCCGCGAGCAGCGTCAGGAGGAGCGCACGCTTCATCGCATCCTTTCAACAAAGCGGCCCGGCAAAGGTTCAGCGCCGGTTGCCAGGAGCCCCTCCATCCCCATTTGATCCACAACAAGTTTTTCGGCGGCGGGCGACAAGGCTCCCGTCGGCCCCTAACAAGGGCGCGGGACGTTGGGCATTCTCAGGCGGGCGAGTTGATGCTGACCACCATTCCCTTCGACGACGACAAGCTCCGGGAGGAATGCGGAGTCTTCGGCATCTGGAGCGCCGACACCGCCGCCGCGATCGTCGCTTTGGGCCTCCACGCGCTCCAGCATCGCGGCCAGGAAGCGGCCGGCATCACCAGCTGGGACGGGCGCACCTTCCACAGCCACCGCGGCATGGGCCATGTCGCGACCAACTTCGGCTCCGACGACGTCATCCGCCGCCTGGCCGGCCGCGCCGCGATCGGCCACGTCCGCTATTCGACCACCGGCGAAACCGCGCTGCGCAACGTCCAGCCGCTCTTCGCCGAATTGAGCACGGGCGGCCTCGCGGTCGCGCATAACGGCAACATCTCCAACGCCTTGCGCCTGCGTCGCGAGCTCAACCGGCGCGGCTCGATCTTCCAGTCGACCTCGGACACCGAGGTCATCATCCACCTCGTCGCGACCTCGACCTACCGGACCCTGCTCGACCGCTTCATCGACGCGCTGAAGCAGCTCGAAGGCGCCTACAGCCTGGTCTGCCTGACCGCGGAAGGGATGATCGCCTGCCGCGACCCGCTCGGCATCCGCCCGCTGGTCATGGGCCGGCTCGGCGACGCCTATATCTTCGCCTCGGAGACGGTGGCGCTCGACGTGGTGGGCGCGACCTACATCCGCACCGTCGAGCCGGGCGAGATCGTCATCGTCTCGGAGAACGGCGTCCGCTCGCACCGGCCGTTCGCGCCGGAGCGGCCGCGGCCCTGCATCTTCGAGCATATCTATTTCTCGCGGCCCGACAGCGTGCTCGACGGCGCCTCGGTCTATTCGGTGAGGAAGGCGATCGGCGCCGAGCTGGCGCGCGAGAATCCGGTCGACGCGGACTTCGTCGTGCCCGTGCCCGATTCGGGCGTGCCGGCGGCGATCGGCTATGCGCAGGAGAGCGGCATCCCGTTCGAGCTCGGCATCATCCGCTCGCATTATGTCGGCCGCACCTTCATCCAGCCTTCGGACCAGGTCCGCCATCTCGGCGTGAAGCTGAAGCACAACGCCAATTCGGCTTTGATCCAGGGCAAAAGCCTCGTCCTGATCGACGATTCGATCGTCCGCGGCACCACCTCGCTCAAGATCGTGCAGATGCTGCGCGATGCCGGCGCGCGCGAGGTCCATATGCGGATCGCCAGCCCGCCGACCCGGCACAGCTGCTTCTACGGGGTCGACACGCCCGAGCGGAACAAGCTGCTGGCGGCGCAGATGAACGTCGCCGAGATGAACGGCTACATCAAGGCCGACAGCCTCGCCTTCATCTCGGTCGACGGCCTCTACCGCGCGCTCGGCGAGGATTTGCGCGACGAGGCGCAGCCGCAATATTGCGACGCCTGCTTCACCGGCGCCTATCCGACCCGCCTCACCGACCAGGAGGATGTCGAGCCCGCCGACCAGCTCGCGCTCCACGGCGAGCGCTACGCCTAAAGCGCCAGCCTGATTGACGAACACCGGCCGTTCGTGTCGAGCGAAGTCGAGACACGGTGCCGAGCGAAGCCGAGGCATCAGGTTCTCGCTACGCTCGAAACGGGTCCTCGACTTCGCTCGGACCGAACGGATGTAAATGACTGACAATTTTCTCGAAGGCCGCCTTGCCCTCGTCACCGGCGCCAGCCGCGGCATCGGCGCGGCCACGGCGGAGGCGCTCGCCTGTGCCGGAGCCCATGTCGTGCTGACGGCACGGACGGCGGCGGACCTGGAGCAGGTCGAGGACCGCATTCACGGCGCCGGCGGCAGCGCGACGATCGCGCCGCTGGACCTCACCGACGGCGACAGCATCGCGCGGCTGGCGGCGGCGGTGGGCGGCCGCTGGCAGGCGCTGGACGTGCTCGTGCTGAACGCGGCGATGCTCGGCACGCTGGCGCCGGTGCCGGCGATCGACGGCAAGGAGCTGAACCGGCTGCTCACGCTCAACGTCATCGCCCAGCAGGCCCTGATCGCGGCGTTCGATCCGATGCTGAGGAAGAGCGAGGCGGGGCGGCTGATCGCGATCACCTCCAGCGTCGCCCAGCGCCCGCGCGCCTTCTGGGGCGCCTATGGCGCCTCCAAGGCCGCGCTCGAGACTCTGGTGCTCGCCTACGGCGACGAGGTCCGCAACACGAGCGCGATCCGGACGGCGATCGTCAATCCCGGCCCGACCCGCACCGTGATGCGCGCCCGCGCTTATCCGGGCGAGGATCCGGCGACGCTCAAGGAGCCTTCCGCCGTCGGCGCAGCGATCCTCGCGCTCCTGGGCGAGGATTTCGAGACCGGCCGCCGGCTCGAGCTGCCGCGCTAGCGCGCCCTCTGCCGGGCGAGCAGCGCGCGGTAAATGGCGACGTTGAAGGCGGCGCCGGTGATCCCGGTATGCTCGGTCGGCACCCGCGTCTCGTCCGGGATGCCGAGCGCGGCGGCGAGCTCGGTGCCGCGCAGCTGGCGCAGGCCCAGCGCCCAGGCCATCGAGGGGATGTCGAGCACCTGGTAAAGGTACATGTCGCGCCAGCTTCGGCCGTGGCGGCGGAGCAGGGCGGTGACGAAGGCCTGGTCGAACCAGACATTGTAAGCCGTGAAGATCACCGTCCTTCCGCGCCGCATCTCCTCGTGGAAGGCGCGTATCCGCCGCACCGCCTCGGCCTCGCTTATCGCCCCGCTCCGGCGCCACAGGCCGGGCTCGAACGCGTTCACCGCGCGGGCGCCGGCGTCGATCCGCCCGGGATGCGCCGGCATGATGCGCAGGTCCAGCCGCCCGATCTCGGCGCCGTCCAGATCGGTGTAGATCATTCCGATCGAGACCATTTCGTGGAAGGCGGGGTCGAGGCCAGTCGTCTCGACATCGACATGGGCCATGACGTAGCGATCCGGCGCGAGGTCGGGCCACTGATCGGGCGCCTGCGCGGTTGCGGCGGCCGGGCCGACCAGACTGAGCAACAGGAAGAACCGACGCAGTAAAGCGTATGGGAATAAGGTCACGTCCGGGGCTCCCTGAAAGCCGTTCGGGCTGAGCTTGTCGAAGCCCGTTCCTTCTCTTTGCTGCTCCGAGCCAGCGCACTGATGAGCGGCCAATCGCGGCGGATCAGCGCCAGTTTCTTCGCACGGGTCCACCCCTTGATCTGGCGTTCCGCAGCCAGGGCTTCAGCGCGTGTCGGGAATTCCTCGCACCATACCAAAGTGGCAGGGAGACGCGTTGCGGTGTAGCCGGGCACTTGGCCGCTCTCATGTGCAGCGACCCGCGCCTCCAGGTCTTCCGTGTGGCCCGCGTAGAAGCTGCGGTCGGCGCAGTGCAACATGTAGGCCCAGAAAGTCACGGGTGCGGACAAGATCAGAAGAAGAGGGCTTCGAC
>JAXDPC010000288.1:0-5351 GCA_034668525.1 Sphingomonadales bacterium | reverse complement strand
CCGCTCGTGCCAGTCCAGCATCTCCTCCTCGGCCGTCCACCAGGCGAGGCCGATCAAAGCGGCGAGCAGCCAGTGGACGATGCGGACGGCGCGGTCCCAGACCGCGACGCGGACGCTGGGCTCAGGGGTGCTCCGGGGCACGGAAGCGCTCGTGGCAGTTGGAGCAGGATTCCTTGAGCGCCGGAAGCGCGGCGCGAATCGCGCCGACATCGCCCGTCTGGGCCGCGCGGTTGAACGCGCCCGAAGCCTGCTCGAACGCCTGGCCGCGCGCGCGGAAGGTGGCGGCGTCGGTCCAGATCTCGGCCTTGGCGCGGGTGCGGCTGCCCTCGGCGGGGCCGCTGCCTTCGGGGAACCAGGTGAGGAGCTGGGGCCCGAAGCCGGCGATCAGGGCGGCGTGGCGCTGGATGACGGCGACGTCTGGCGAGCCGCCCTTGAGCTCGGTGTTGATGCCCTTCATCGCCTTGCCCATTTCCTCATAATGCTCGTGGCGGGCGTGGCGGACCGCCTCGACGTCCTGCGGCGTCGCCCGCCCATCGGCGACGTTCGTCACCGTCTCTTCGCGCTGCTCGTTCGAGGACCCGTTGTCGGACGAATTGCCGCTGCTGCCGCCGCTATTGCACGCCGCCGTGGCGACGATCGCCGCGATCGAAAACACAGTCAGGACTCGGCTCATGCTTCTACCTCCGCTCGGGGTTCGATTGGCTGAAAGCGCGCGCCGCCGCAAGCGTTCCGAAAAAGAGGGCTTGCGCTGCCGCTACAAATGTAGGACGCTACAACTGTAGCGACGTAAAGGACGATTCGTGCTCGATAAATTACCGCCGCGCGAGCGGCAGATCGTCGACCTGCTCTATGCCGGAGGCACGGCCACGGTGGCGGAGCTCTGCGAGGCCTTGCCCGACAGGCTCAGCGATTCGGCGGTCCGCGCCATGCTTTCGAGGCTGGAGGCGAAGGGGTTCGTCGTCCGGCGGGAAAGTCCCCGCGGCTTCGTCTTCGCGCCGGCCGTACCTGAAGCGGAGGCCAAGGCGTCGGCGCTGCGCCAGCTGGTCCGCACCTTCTTCCACAATTCCCCGGCGGGGGCAGCGAGCGCGCTGCTCGGCATGTCGGAGAGCCTGGCGCCCGCCGAGCTCGACGAGATCGAGCAGGCGATCGCCAAGGCGCGGCGGGAGCAGAGCCAGTGAACTTCGCCTTCCTGATCGAGCTCGCCTGGAAATCCGCCCTCTGCGCGGGACTCACCCTGCTCGTTCTCTCGCTGCTGCGCGGGCGCTCGGCGGCCGAGCGCTCGCGGCTCGCCCATGCCGGCCTGCTCGTCGTGCTGCTGCTGCCGCTCAGCCTGCTGCTCGTGCCCGCGTTCGACGTGGCCGCCCCCAACCCGGTCGCCGCGGTGATGGCGGCGCCGGTGGCGGAGCCGGCAGCCGATGCAGCGCCGGCGGCCGATGCGCAGCCGATCGCCGCGCCGGGCCTCGATGCCGACCTGGTCGCCGGGCTCCTGCTCGGCGTGCCGGCGTTGCTGCTCGCGCTGACGACGCTGCTCGCGGTGTTCCGCCTGCACCGGCTGCGCGCCCGCTCGAACGTGCTGGTCGATGCCGTCTGGCTGAGCGCGCTGGCGGCGATGCAGAGTCGCTATGGCTTCAAGCACGGCACCGCCCTGCTGGTCAGCACCGAGCTCGCCTCCCCGATCAGCTGGGGCGTGATGCGGCCGGTGATCCTGCTCGACCGGCGCGCCGTCGACAAAGCAAGCGAGGCCGAAGCGGTGATCGCGCACGAACTCGCGCATGTCGCGCGGCTCGATTGGGCCAAGCTGCTGATGGGCCGCGCCGCCACCGCTCTGTTCTGGTTCAACCCCCTGGTGTGGATCCTCGCGGCGCGCTGCCACGAGTTGCGCGAGGAAGCGGCCGACGACGCGGTGCTGCGCAGCGACGTCGCCCGCGCCGATTATGCCGAGCTGCTGATCGGCGTCGCGAGGCACGAAAATCGCGGGCTGCTGCTCGCCGCCAACGGCGTCGCGCCGGCCCGCGGCTCGTTGAAGCGTCGGGTCATGCGGGTGCTCGATCCCACGCAGAGCCGGGTACCCGCCCGCCTCGGCTGGACGATCGCCTGCGCCGCAGGCGCGCTGCTGGTCAATGCTCCGCTCGCGGCGTTCACCATCGTCGGCGACGCGACGGAACGCGCGCCTGCGACGCCCCAGCCCCCCGCAGTCTCCCGCGCCGTGGCCGAGGCGCTGATCCGCGCGTCGCGCGACGGCGACGTCGTCGCGCTGCGCCAGCTGCTCGATACCGGCGCGAGCGCCGACGCCGAGGTGCGCGGCGAAGGCTCGCCGCTGATCGCCGCCGCGCGGGCCGGCCAGGCGGAGGCCGCGGTGCTGCTCCTCGCCCGCGGCGCCGACATCGACAGGCCCGTGCAGGGCGACGGCAATCCGCTGATCGCCGCGGCGGCGGCGGGGCGGCTCGACATGGTCCGCCTGCTGGTCGCGCGCGGCGCCGACATCGAGACGATGACGGCGAGCGACGAGAACGCGCTGATGCAGGCGAGCTTGCGGGGCCGCGCGGACGTCGTGCGGTATCTCATCGCCGAGGGCGCCGACGTGAACAGCCGTTCGGGCGCCCGCACTCCGCTCGTCATGGCGCGAATGGGCGGGCATCCGGACATCGAGCGCATCCTGCGCGAAGCCGGCGCGGGGCCGTGACTCCGACCTGATCCAAGGCCCGGACCGCCGGGCCCCACTTTTCATCGCGTTCGAAAACCAGCCGGCTTCCGGCCAGGCCCGCCCTTTGCCTTGAAGGACCATTCATGAAGCTTCGCCCCGCATCGCTCGCCGCCTTATGCATCGCGCTTGCCGCGCCGGCGGCTCTCGCCCAGCCCGCCGCGCCCGCGCCGGCGGCGGCTCCTGCCCTCACGGCCGCGCAATGGCGCGAGGACCTGCGCGTCATGGCCGCCGAGATGGAGTTGCGGCACGCCAACCTCTATCACAGCGTTTCGCGCGAGGCCTTCGCCGCCGCGGTCGCCGATCTCGACGCGCGCATCCCCTCGCTCCAGCGCCACGAGATCATCGTCGGCATGATGCGGATCGCGGCGTTGGTCGGCGACGGGCACACCAACGTCAGCCCGCTCAAGGATGCGCGCTTCGGCTTCCCCTCGCTGCCACTGCGGCTCTACGAGTTCGAGGACGGTCTCTACGTCAGGGCGGCGGCGCCCGGGCACGCAGCGCTGGTCGGCGCGCGGGTCGAGGCGATCGGCGGCGTGCCGGTCGAGGAGGCGCGGCGGCGGGTCGCCGAGATCAGCCCCCACGACAACGTCTCGACGCTGCGCTTCTACGCGCCGATCTTCCTGCGCATCCCGGCGATCCTCCACGCACTGCGGCTCTCCGATCGCCCCGATGCCGCCGCTTTGACATTGCGCAAGGGTTCACGCCGCTGGACGGTGACGGTGCCAGCCGGCGCCGTCGAGCCGAACTGGCCGTCGGACACCGACATCTCCCTGGTGACGCCGGAGGGGTGGGTCGACGCCCGCACCGCCGCCGCACAGCCGCTCTGGCTGCAGGCCCCGCTCGACTATCACCGCCTCATCGAGCTCCCGGAGCAGCGCACGCTCTACGCGCAACTCAACATGGTCACCGATGTCGACGGCCAAACGCTCGACCAGTTCGCGCGCCGCATCCGCGCGCGGGCGGCAGCGACCAACCCGCGCGCGATCGTGCTCGATCTGCGCCTCAACCGGGGCGGGAACGGCAGCCTGCGCTTCGACCTCGCGCGTGAGCTGATCCGGGCCGAGGACGAGGATACGAAATTGTTCGTGCTGAGCGGGCGCGGCTCCTTCTCCGCCACGCAGTTCATCCTCGACGACCTCGCCCGCTACAGCGAGGCCGTGCTGATCGGCGAGCCGGCGAGCTCACGCCCCAATTCCTACGGCGACAGCTATCGCATCGTGCTTCCGAACAGCCGCCTGACCGCGCGCGTCTCGATCCTCTACTGGCAGGAGGAATCGGTGGACCGGCCCTGGACTCCGATCGACGTCGCGGCGCCGCTCACCTTCGCCGACTATGTCGCGGGGCACGACCCGGCACTTGAGGCGGCGATCGGCTGGCACAGGCAACCGACGCTGAGCGAGCGCGTCGCCGCGGCCGGATCCTCGGGCGGCACGGCGGCGGTGCGAGCGGCGGCCGAGGCCTGGCTGTCCGACCCGGTCAACCGATATCGCGACCTGGAGAGCGACCTGATCGACGCAGCGGTCGCCGCGGACACGCCGCAGCAGCACGCGCACGCCCTGGCCGTCGCCCGGCTGCTCGCGGAGCGCTTCGCCGCGAGCGCCGACGCGCAATATGTGCTGGCCCTCATCGCCGAGCGCGCAGGCGAGCGGGAGACGGCGCTGGCGGCGGCGCGGCGGTCGCTCGCCATCGACCGCAACCATCGGCCGGCCCGCTCTCTCGCCGAGCGGCTGCAGGCGCCGCCGCACTGAGCCGTCAGGCGCGGTCGGCCACCCTGGTCCATTCGTCGCCGCGCAGGCTGTGGTCGCCCCAGCGCCAGGCGCGGCCTTCGCCGTCGAAGATACGGACCGCGAGGAGCCCGCCATAGCCCCCCGCCTGGTGCGGATTGACCCACCAGCCGGCGGAGGGATCGAACAATTTCACCTCGCCCTCGCCCGAGACCAGGGCACAGGCCTCGTGATAGATGATTTCGTCGTCGATCCAGTGGGTCGAGACGCCCTCGGCTTCCCACTTGCCGCTCCATTGCGCGGTCGCGTCGGCGCCATATTGCTGGACGAACTGGGCCGGGAAGCTGGTGAGGCCGCGCTCGGCGAACAGCTCGCGCGCCATGCAGCCGAGCACGCCGCAATCGAGCGCGTCGCGCTCGACCGCCTCGCACCAGTGGATCGGCCAGGGCGACGGGCCCCAGGTCCAGCGCTTGCGCAGCCAGCGCGGGCCGCTGGCGCGGTCGGCGCCGTTGAGCTGGGCGAAGTCGTAGGCCATCACCCACTCGCGCGCGACGTCGCAGCATTGCGCGCCGTGGTGGGAAATGCAGCTATAGGGGAAGCTCTCCCAGCGCGCGCTCGGGCACGGGCGGTCGAGGACCGGCTCGTCGACGATCAGATCGAGGCGGTTATCCGCGGCCGAATACATAAGACATGCTCCTGTCGTAACCGCCGGCGTCGCAGAAGACGATGAGATCGCCCGCGCGCGTGCCTTCGGGTAGCTTCACATTGGCGGCGACGACGTCGTGCTCCATGCAGAGGCGGCCCATCAAATGGGTCTTGCCGCGCCGCAAAGGCTGCCATTCGCCGGTCTCACCGCATTGGCGAAGCATGCGGTGGGGGTAGAAGAAATACATCGGCAGCTCGGCGATCGAGCCGTCGACGAC
>JAXDPC010000287.1:0-4310 GCA_034668525.1 Sphingomonadales bacterium | reverse complement strand
TCGCCCGCGACCGGAGCATGATCGACAAGCCGCAGCAGATGGCGCGCCTGCTGAGCTGGGCGCTCGCCGATTTGATGCTGGCGCATCCCAACATCATCGTGGCCGGCGAGGATGTCGGGCCGAAAGGCGGCGTCTACAACGTCACCGCCAAGCTCCACGAAAGGTTCGGTTCGTGCCGGGTGATCAACACCCTGCTCGACGAGCAGAGCATCCTGGGGCTCGGCATCGGCGCCGCGCATAACGACCTGCTCGCCATCACCGAGATCCAGTTCCTCGCCTACGTCCACAATGCCGAGGACCAGATACGCGGCGAGGCGGCGACGCTCAGCTTCTTCTCGAGCGGCCAATATGCCAACCCGACGATCATCCGGATCCCGGGGCTCGGCTATCAGAAGGGCTTCGGCGGCCATTTCCACAACGACAACAGCCTCGCCATCTTCCGCGACATTCCCGGGCTCGTCCTCGCCTGCCCGAGCGACGGCGCCGACGCGGTGGAGATGCTGCGCGAATGCGTCCGCCTCGCGCTGGAGGAGCAGAGGGTGATCGTCTTCATCGAGCCGATCGCGCTCTACATGACCCGCGACCTGCACGAGGAAGGCGATTCCTTGTGGACGTCGACCTACAAGGCGCCGGGGGAGGCGAAACCGGTCCGGCTCGGCGACCTCGGGATTCACGGAGACGGCACCGACCTCGCCATCGTCACCTACGGCAACGGCTATTTTCTCTCGCGGCAGGCCGAGAAGATGTTGCGCGAGCGGCACGGCGTGGAGCTGCGCGTCATCGACCTGCGCTGGCTCGCGCCGCTGAACGAGGAGGGGCTGATCCACGCCACGGCCGGCTGCGGCAAAGTCCTGATCGTCGACGAATGCCGCAGGACGGGCTCGCAGAGCGAGGCGCTGATGGCGCTGTTCGCGGAGCGCGCTCCGGACATCGAGTGCCGGCGCCTGACCGCGGAAGACAGCTTCATTCCGCTCGGCCGGGCCGCGACGATCACTTTGCCCAGCCGCGACTCGATCGTCGCGGCGGCGCTGGAGCTGGTCCGTGGCTGAGCGGCAGGCGGCGCTGATCGTGTGCCCGGGCCGGGGGACCTACGGCAAGGCGGAGCTCGGCTATCTCAGGCGCTTCCATGCCGACAGGGCCGAATTGCTCGGCGCGTTCGATCGCCTGCGTTCGGAGCGCGGGCAGCCGACCATATCGGAGCTCGACGGCGCCGAGCGGTTCAGCCCGGCCCTGCACACGCGCGGCGACGTCGCCTCGCCGCTCATCTTCACCGCCGCCTTCGCCGATTTCCTCGCGATCGACCGGGCCCGGTTCGACATCGCCGCCGTCACCGGCAATTCGATGGGCTGGTACGTCGCCCTGGCCTGCGGCGGCGCCGTGTCGCCGGAGCGGGGCTTCGCGATCGTCGACGCGATGGGCGAGAACAGCCAGGCGGGCGAGCCGGGCGGGCAGATGCTCCTCCAGGCCGTCGACGAGGATTGGCGCGCGGTGCCCGGGCTCCGCGAGGACCTGCTCGCCGCGGCCGCGGCGATCGGCGGCCGGCCCGGCTGCGCCCTTCAATTGTCGATCGATCTGGGCGGAATGCTGGTCTTCGCCGGCAACGAGGCCGGCCTGGCCGGGCTGCTCGCCGAGGCGCCGCCGACGCCCGGACGCGAGCCGCTGCGGCTGGTCAATCACGGCCCGTTCCATACGCCGCTCATGCAGGGCTCGTCGGACCGGGCGATGGAGCAGATCCCCGCCGGCTGGTTCGGATCGCCCGCCGTGCCGATGGTCGACGGGCGCGGCCATATCTGGCGGCCCTTCGCGAGCGAGCCGGGCGCGCTGCACCATTACACCTTCGCGACCCAGATCCTGGAAACCTACGACTTCACCCGGGCCGTGCAGGTCGCGGTGAAGGAATATGCGCCCGACCGGATCATCCTGCTCGGCCCGGGCGACACGCTCGGCGGGGCGATCGCCCAGGCCCTGATCGCGATCGAATGGCGCGGCCTGCGCTCGAAAGCCGAATTCCAGGAGATGCAGGCGTCGCCGGACCCGGTCCTGCTCTCGATGGGACGGGAGGACCAGAGGCGCCTTGTCACGGGGTGAGCCTCGTCCGGCTCCGAGAGCGATCGAGACGATCAGGGAGCGGGCGCGGCGCTCATCCGTGGCAGTCCGAGAGCCGCCAGCAGCAGCCGCCAGAAAGGGATGCTGATCAGCCCCAGCTGGCCGAAGGGTGCGACCACCAGCGTCAGCCCGATCGCGGTGAGAGCGCCGAGCACGACGCTGAGCCCCCGCTGACGGATATAAGCGCGAATTTCCGGAGTCGCATCCTTGCCGGCCATCGGGGGGCTGGTCGCGGTGCTGTTCACCTTGAGATTGAGCATGGCCGCGACGAGCAGCACCACGCAGTAGACGAAGGTCGGCACGCGCTCCGTGAAGTGGGCGCTGAGATAGGCGGTGACGAAGGGCATGAACGCGATCGTCGCCAGCAGCCACATGTTCCAGCCGAGGATGCGGGGATCGTAGCGCGCGGCGAGCGCAAAGGAGCGGTGATGGCCCATCCAGAACAGGCCGATCACCGTGAAGCTGACCGCATAGCCGATGAAATTGGGAATCAGATCGGCGAGAGCCTGCCAGTGCGCCATGTCGGAGGCGCCGTGCGGCAGATGCGGCGGGTGGATCTCGATGATGAGCAGCGTGATCGCGATCGCGAACACCGCGTCCGAGAAGAAGATCAGCCGCTCCAGCGCGTGATCCGTTGGTACATTCTTCGCCATATTCGCCCCTCCCCGCCGCGCGTTCTAGAGCGTTGGCGGCGCGGCTGCCAAGCTCAGAGGCCGTAGAAGCCGGTGCCGGCGAGGCTCACCTGCAGGTCTGACCGCGTCCTACCGGTAGCGCGAGCCACGAAGTAATGCTCGACCATCTTGGCCTGTGCCTCAAGGTATGCCTCGGCGAACGCCTGACGCTCCTCGTACCGGAACATTGCCGCCGCCTTCAGCCGACAACGGACAAATTCGCGGGCATATCTGATTAGAAACCTAATCCGACCAAGCCTCTCATATTGCCATATGTGCACCATTTGATGCAGGAACAGGCCCTGCTTGCGCACATCCTCTTTGCTGTAATCGTCGCTCCACACACCAGCAGTGTGCTTCACAAAAATCCTTCTTCGTGCAACGGTAAATGAGTCGTCTGCTTGGAACAGAACATATTTTTTGTACTTAACTTTTACAGCACGTAAATCTACATGGCCGCTCATTACCTCAGTAACCAGTCTTTTTTCTCCAGGAGTTAGGTAACGCTCTCGCTCAATATAGGCGCTAATACGTTCTCCCAGTTCCATTATCTTCTGGAACACGTCTTTGATGTCTCTAGCCTCGTCTAGCCTCTCCGTCGACGCAGCCAACGTAGCGAGGCGGCCGGATGGATGAAGCGCGTCCGCAGCGTATCTACACAGCGAGTGAAAGCGCACGATGTTTCGAGCCTGACTTTCGTTTAGGAGACCAAGTTTCGGGGCTAAGGAAGTAAACACGCCAAAGTGATCGATCCGAACATTCGAATGACAGATACTCGCCGCACATGCGCCGGCGTCACCTGCATTCAAGGCTTCCGCAAGCTTACCGACGTAATTCTCGTGGGCGATCATCTCGCTGATCGCCGATACTTCGCTAACGATGGCGACCAATGTCGTGGCTTGCTCTCTGCGACGGTCAAAAATTCGCATTCCCGCTTGAAACAACCCGCCAACCAGGGCGCCCAGTAGAGCGGCTATGATCGGCACCCACAGCGGCAAGGACGTTGCTCCTCCCATTTCAGCGGGGCCGCGACCTCGATACGAAGCCGAGCCGATCAGAGGCCATAGATGCGCGTGCCGGCGAGGCTCGCCTTGAGATCGTCGAGCGAATGCCCCGCGGCGCGGCGGATGAAGAAGTCCTGGACCATCTGCGCCTGCGCCTCCAGCCGCGCGGTCGCGAACGGCTCGCGGGGCCGGTAATCGTACATCCTTGGTGCCCGGAACAGTACCGAGACCAGGTCCTTTACATATTTGGCGAGGAAGACGGGCGTGCCGAGCTTCGCATATTGCCAGACATGGGTCATCTCGTGGAGCAGCAGCGCCTTGGCGCGGGCGTCACCGGCCGAAAAGTCGTCCAGATAGCCGGTTCCGTAATAGATGGTCTCGACGAAGGTCAGGGCATGATTGCGTTCGCTCATGAACGCGATCGCCGGGACCGGATTCTTGCCGGGCCCGTCGCTGATCCGGACCGCCCGGGTGTCGATCCTTGGCGGGAACGTGGCCTCAATCAGCTGGATCTCGCCGGTTGTGAGCG
>JAXDPC010000286.1:0-8440 GCA_034668525.1 Sphingomonadales bacterium | reverse complement strand
GACGGGCTCCGGCGCGGTCTCGGCCGCCGGGACGATGTTGGGCGTCTCCGCGGCGTCGCGGGTCGAGGCGCAGGCGGTCAGCGCAAGGGCGGCGGCGCCCGACAACAGCAATGCTTTCAACTCATGTCTCCAATAAGCGGCGGCGGCGCGAGCGGGGGCGGGCGCCAAAGGGCGCGCCATATAAGGACGCGATCGCGCGCCCCGCAACGGGAGTCTGGCGCCGCGCCGCCATTGCGCTAGCATCGCGCGCATGAGCATCCTCGATCCCGCCTTCCTCGGCCGATATTCCGACCTCAGCCTCGCCGCCCTGCGCGTGCTGACCGGCGCCTTCCTGATCTACGGCACGCAGGACAATGTCCTGAGCGCCGCGCGCATGGACGAGTTCGTCCAGTTCCTCGCGGCGAACCGCTTCGTCGTGCCGGAGCTGATGGCGCCGCTCTCGGCCTGGGCGCAGTTCGTCTGCGGCGTCCTGCTCGTGCTCGGCCTGCTCACCCGCTGGGCCGGGCTCGTCGTCGCGTTCAACTTCGTCGTCGCGGTCTGGATGGTGCACTGGCCGGAGGATTTCCGCGGCTGGTGGCCGGCGATCGTGCTCGTCTTCCTCGGCCTCCACTTCGCCTGCCGCGGCGCCGGCCGCTGGTCGCTCGATGCCTTGGTCTTCCGCGGCGCTAGCGCTGCGACGGCGGCGCGGTGAGGTCGAGCCGACCGACCTCGCGGACGCGCCCCTCCTCGACCCGCCCCTCGATCAGCTCGGTGCCGACCAGGGCGAAGACCCGGCCGCCGGTGAAGATCGGCCGCGAATTGCCGTACCAGTCGACGCAGGAGACCTCGCAGCGATAATCGGTGCGGCGCGGTCCCTCGCTTCGGGTCAGCTCGCCCAGCGGCGCCAGCCCGCCGGCCGGGTCGAGCGAGACGTAGCTGATGTCGGACGCGCCGGAGCGCCAGACGAAGCGGCCCGCCTCGCCGGCCCGCGGCGCGGTGGGAATGCCGATCAGGCCGGCGCCGTCGGCGCCGAGCATGCTGTTGAAGGCGTGGCTGCGGCCCTCCGTCTCGTAGCGGCCGTCGAGCCGGACGGTCGAGGCGACGGCCGGGGTGCCGCCGAGATCGACCAGGCTCAGCTGGAGCCCGCTTCGGTCGCGATAGCCGGTGACGACGACATCGTCGCCCACCCGCTCCGCGCGCAGGATGTTGTGCGGCACCGGGATGAGCCGCGCCGCAGCGGGGTCGGCGACCGGCACGATCGCCAGCGGCGACGGCTCCGCGAGCGGGGTTTCGGGCGGGAAGGAGCCGTAGCCCCTGCCGCCATAGACGAGGTATCGGTCGGTGAAGCGATTCTCGATCGTCCCCTGCACTTCCGGAACGGGGACATAGGCCCCGTCGCCGACGTGCCGCAGCCGGCGTCCGAGCCCGGCGCGCGGAACGGTGACGAAGCTCAGACTGCTGCGGCGGTGGCGGCAGAACGATTCGAGCCGCGACAAAGCATGGAAATTGTCGCCGATCGCCGCCATCGAGAGCTGGTCGATCGGCAGGCCGCGCACGCCGGCGACTTCGAGGCCGTCGCCGAACAGGGGCATGCGATAGAGCAGCGCAGGATTCGCATCGGTCGGCGCGGCGGCCCCCTGCCCCACGCAACGCTGCGCGCTGTCCTCCCCGGCAGTCTGGCCGGATGCCCAGAGCCACACCTCGCGCGGCGTCACATACATTTCCGCATCCTCCGGGCCGACGAAGGCCCGGGTCTCGCATTCGAGGTCGTTGCCGCGGGTCAGCGCCTCGCCCAACGGGCAGATCGAGACGGTGTGGATGACAGGATAATCGTAGGTCGCGACCGGCCGGTAGATCGAGCGCGCATCCATGATGGGACGCCCGCGACGCGGCGGCGCGCGCCCCTCTTCCCGTCGCCAGCGGCGCACAGAAGGCCATCGCCATTCATCGTCGGAGGCGACGTCTTCGACGTCGTAGGGCGTGTAGACGACGAGCCGGTCGCCCGAGAGCCGTGTCGCATAATTGTCGTCGTCGTAATAATCGTTCGAAGAGATCAGGAAGGTGCCCTCGTCGCGCAGCCGCCCGTCCTCGCCGACGCGCAGCACGCTGATCTGGCTCGCCTCCTGGTCGTAGGAATAAGCGGTGATGACGACGCGGTCGCCGAACACCAGCATCTCGTCGTACCAGCCGTCGTCTTCCGCGCTGCGATAGACGTTGAAGCGATCGGCGAGCGCCAGCCCGCCGCCGCCGTCCGCTCCGGTGTCGATCGAGAAGATGCGGCCGTCCTGGAGCACGAGCAGGAAGCGGCCGACCTGCTTGACGATGTCGCCCTCGTCGACGCCCTGCTCCTGGACGTTGGTGATCTGCGGATTGGCGGCCCCTCCCGGGAAACCGGGCCCTGCGTTGTTCGCACTGACCCGCTGTACGGATTCGCGGACCGCGTTCGGCGGAGAAGCAGGAGAGGGAGCGGCGCCAGGGGGCGGCGGCGACGGGGCGACGATCACAGGCGACGGCATCACGGGCTCTGCGCGCGGCTCACCGTAGACATCGCGCAGATAGCGTCGGAACTCGGCTTCGCTGCGGAAACGGGTCAGGGTCGGTCTCGACCAGCGCTCGATCCGGCGCTGCTCTCTGGCCACGGTATCGGCCGAGCCTTCCTGCGCAAAGGTGGCGGCCGGCGCCGCAAGAATCCCGAGACCCACGATTGCGGCGACGGCGCGCATGCAGCTTCCTCCATTTTCGGAGCAACGCTAAGCCAGGCTCCGGCCGAAACCAAGCGACACGGTCAGGTGCCGGGAGCCAGTCGCTGCGCCTCGTCGAGGCTCAGCTGCGGAGGGCGCTCGCCAGCGCCGCGAGCTGGGCGGCGTCGCGGCCGTAGAGGTCGGGCTGGAAGGCGACCTGCCCGGCGTCCGGGACGGCGGTGAAATAGAGGATGTAGACCGGCACCGGCTCCGGCAGGTCGACGCGCTGCTCGGGGCGCGGGCCGCTGGGATGCGGGGCGGCGCCGCCGAACAGCCAGCGGGCGAGCCGCGGCGCGTCCTCGAGGCGGACGCAGCCGGAGCTGATCCGGCGGTCGGCGCGCTGAAACAGGCTCTTGTCGGGGAAATCGTGGAGGTAGATGTCGCGGTCGTTGGGCATCATGAACTTGACCGCGCCCATCACATTGGCGCCGCCCGGGAGCTGGCGCAGGCGCAGCGGCTCGCGCCCGGCGGCGACGGCGCGCCAGTTGACGCTCGCCGGGCTCAGCACCCGATCCTCGGCGTGATATTGCGACAGGATCTGGAGGCGCTCCGCGGCGAGGATTCCCGTGCCGCGCCGCAGCACGGCGCGGGCGCGCTGCCGGGCGAGGTCGACCGGGACGTTCCAATAGGGGTTGAGCATTGCGTAGCGCAGCCGCGCCGCCAGCATCGGCGTCTCCATCCCCGGCTTGCCGACGATGACCCGCATCTGGCCGGCTGGCCGGCGCCCGTCGAACATCCACAGGCGCGCCGCGGCCGCGTCCACGAGGACGAAGCGCCCGGTCGAGGGCAGGATGCGGGCGCGCTCCATGTTGAGCCGGATCAGCCGCTCGTAATGCGCCGCGCCGCGATTGAGCGCCGCCACCGTCGCCGGGTCGACCGCCGGAGTCTCCGGCAGGCCATGGACCCGCTTGAAGGCGACCAGCGCGCGGGCGAGGTCGGCGTCGAAGCCGCCCGCGCCAAGGCCGAGGCGGCGGCGCAGCGAAGCCGCGTCCGGCTGCCCGGGCAGCCGCATTTGCGGCAGCCGCGACCAGCGCTGGCGGTAATTTTCGAGCCCGTCGCGCAGCCCGTCATAAATGGCGTTCAGGCGTCGAACGTCGTCGGCAATAGTGCGGCCATCGTCGGCATGTGTCGCAGTTTGCGCGCGCTCCGCGACCGCCTCGAGGAGGCTTCGCGCCGGCGGCACCGCAGGCGCGAGGCCCTGCTCCGCATAGATTGGACGGACCGCCGCCGCAGGTGTCCGAAGATCGCGCGCATAGGCGACATAGGCCTCGGACAGCAGCAGATCGGCGCGGGCGAGCGAGGCCGGATCGCCCGCCTCCAGCGCCGCGCCGATCTCGGCGACGCGGTAGCGGGCGGGATCGAAGCCGTCGCTCGCCGAACGCCTCAGCGCCGCGAGCAGCTGCGCGCCGGCGGCGCTGTCGGCCCAAAGCGCCTGCTGCCCCCGCTCCGCGTAGAATGATGCGATCTCCGCATCGGCGGAGGCCGGGACGGCCGCCACTTCATGCCGGACCGGCGGCGCCGGCGCGGCGGGCGCGCCGGCGCAGGCGGCGGCGAAGAGGCACAGGGTAAGGGCGAGCGGCTTCAGCATCCCGAGGCAACGCGCTCTAACACGGCCCGATCCGCGGGCTAAGGCCGCATCGGCGCCGGCAGGCCGGCAATCCCGGAGCGGGACGATGCCGGGGCCGTTCCTTATCGCCGGCTGTTGCGCGGGCGCGCACGGGCGAAGTCCAGCCGCCGCACCTCCCGGATGCCGAACCCGATCACCCGGCCCTCGATCAGCTCGGCGCCGGTCAGCGCGAACACGCGGCCGTCGGTGAAGATCGGCCGGCTGTTGCCGTACCAGTCGACGCAGGAGACCTCGCACACATAATCTTCGAGGCCGTCTTCGTCGTCGCCGTCGCGGGAACCATAGGTCAGGCTGCTGCGAAGCATGCCCAGATCGTCCAAATCCCCTTGCTGGTCGACCGCGAGAAAGGAGACGTCCGAGGCCTGGCTGCGCCACCACCGGCGGTTGCCGTCCCCCGCCCTTGGGCTGGTCGGCAGCCCCATCGTGCCGCTGCCGTCCGCCGCGATCAGGCTGTTGAAGGCATGGCTGCGGCCCTCGGTCTCGTAGCGGCCGTCGAGCCGAAGGCTCGAGGCGATCCGCGGCCGGGCGCGCAGGTCGATCAGCGAGATCGACAGGCCGCGCCGGTCCCGATAGCCGGTGAGCACGACATTCTCCCCCGCGCGCTCGACACGGATGACGCTGTGGCCGACGTCGAGCCGCTGCACGTCCTGCGGCCGGTCGGCGGGGACGGCGTAAGCGGGCGGAATGGCGACTTGCTGGCGCAATCGCCGGCGATAGGCCGGGTCGTAATCCTCATCGTCGACGTCGGGAGGCCCGCTGCGGAAGCGGCTGAGCCCGCCATAGACCAGATAGCGCTCGGTGAACCGGTTGGCGATCCATTGGGAGCCGGGACTCGGAACGCCCGTATAGCGCTCGAACGGCACCTCGGAGATGCGGTCGCCGAAGGCCGCGAGGGGCGCGTCGAAATAGACCGGCTCGGCCGCCACTCCATATTCGCGGTTGCAACGCACGGGAACGCGGTCGACCAGCGCGCGCAGGCGGCCGTCATTCGCCTGGAGCGAGAATTGATCGAACGGCACGCCGCGCGCTCCGGCCACCTGCGGCGCGGCGCCCTCCGCATGCGGCACCCGGTACACCGTCGCCTCCAGCACGTCCCCGGGCGGCGGGGCGTCGCCGGGTGGGCAGGTAGCGAGACTGCGGTTCCACCGGGACCAAAGCTCGTTGCCCGCGCTCGTCCAGAGAAAAGCTTCGTTCGCCGTGACGTACCATTCCGCTTCCTGCGGGCCGGCAAAGGCGGTGCTGCGGCATTCGAGATCGCGGCCGTGGCCGGCCTCGCCGAGCGGGCAGACCGAGACGGTGTGGATGGTCGGGTCGGTCTCGAGCCGGACGGGCCGATAGATCGAACGGGCGTCGAACAGGCGCCGGCCGCGCCGCTCGGCCGCTTCCCGCGCCTCGCCGGCGATCCAGCGGCGGACGATCGGGTAGGCAAAGCCGCCCCCGGCCAGACGCCGCACGCGGACGGGGGTGTAGACGACCAGCCGGTCGCCGACGAGGCGCGTCGCATAATTCTCGGGGTCGTAATAATCGTCCGACGAAATGTAGAAGACGCCTTCGCGCGCCAGCCGGCCCTCGCTATCGAGCCGGAACACCGAAAGCTCGCTCGAATCCTCGCGATAGGAATAGCCGGTGATGAGGATGCGATCGCCGAAGACGAGCATCTCGTCGTACCAGGTGGTCGAATGCGGATCGCGATAGACGTCGACGCGGTCGGCGAGGGCGAGCGCGCGGCGCCCGCCCGGCCGGGTGTCGATGACGAAGATCCGGCCGTCGGAGAGGACGAGGAGGAAGCGGCCGATCTGCTTGACGATGTCGCCTTCCTCGACGCCGCGCATCTGATTGTTGGTGATCGAGGCGTTGCTCGCGGTGATGAGGGTGCCGGTGACGGTGACGGTGTCGTCCTCCGACTCAGCCAGGCAGTTCGGGTCCTCCGGCGGGCAGACCGGCACCGCCGCTTCGGTCGGCTGAACCGCGCCCGTCGGCTGCGCCTCGGCGAAGCGGATCGGGCGGCGCCGCTCGAGGCCGGCGCGCCTCCGATAGTTCTGCACCGCCGCGAGATAGGCCTCGAACTCGGCCTCGTCCGCGAAGCGGGTCAGCCGTGGGCTGGTGAAGCGGTCGAGGGCCGCGGCTGCCTCAGGCGGGGCCTCCGCCATGGCCTGGGCGGCGGCGGCAAGCGCAAGAGCCGCGGCTGCGATGCGGAGCCAGAACATGATGCCCTCCCCTCTTCGGCCCGAGAAGCTAAGCCGAAAGAGGGGGTTGGGAAAGAGCCGTCAGAGCGTCGCGTGCACCGTCGCGACGGCCTTCATCACCGCGGCGATGCGGGCGGCCGCCTGGACGGTCTCCGCCTTGACGCCGTGCTGCTGGAGCACCTTCTCGTGGCTGTCGATGCACATGCCGCAGCCGTTGATCGCGCTGACCGCGAGGCTGAACAATTCGAAATCCGCTTTGTCGATGCCGGGATTGCCGATGACGTTCATCCTGAGGCGCGCCGGCAGGGTGCCGTATTCCGGGTTCGAGGCGAGGTGGACGAAGCGGTAATAGACGTTGTTCATCGCCATCACCGCGGCGGCAGCGCGGGCCGCATTGGCCGCCTCGGGCGTCAGTATTCCTTCCGCTTCGGCCTCGGCGGCGGCGACGAGCGGGCGGTAGCCGGTGCCGTGGGCGCAGGCGAGCAGCAGCCCGTATTTGCGCTGGTCGCCGAGCGTCTGGTCGCCGAGCAGCGAGCCGAGGTTGAGCCTGAGGTCCTTCGCGTAGTCGGGAAGCGCGTCGGCGAATTCCTTGAGCGACATGAGCTGTTCCTTGAAAAGAGTTGGGGCGCGAGGATTGCTCCCCGCGCCCCGGAAGGTCCGTGGCCCGCTTCGGAGCCGAGAGATCGGAGGGGGAGAGAGCTCTCAGGCTGCGGGTTTCAGGACCTCCTGACCGGGTTCCCAGTTGCAGGGGCACAGCTCGTCGGTCTGCAGCGCGTCGAGCACGCGCAGCGCCTCCTGCGGATTGCGCCCGACATTCAGCCCGTTGACGGTAACGTGCTGGATCACATTGTCCGGATCGACAATGAACGTCGCCCGGAACGCGACATGCTCCTGGCGGTCGAGGATGCCGAGCGCCTCGGCGAGCTGCTTGCCGTTGTCGGCGATCCAGGGGAAGTCCGCCTGCGCCAGCCGCTCGTCCGACTTGCGCCAGGCGAAATGGACATGGGCCGTGTCGGTGGAGGCGCCGACCAGGTCGGCGTCGCGGTCCGCGAAATCGCGGGCGAGCTCGCCATATCCGACGATCTCCGTCGGGCAGACGAAGGTGAAGTCCTTGGGCCAGTAGAACAGGATCTTCCACTTGCCGTTGGTTGCGGCGAGGTCGATCGTCTCGCCGGCGGGAAGGGCGTCGACCCCCTGCTGGACGGGAAGGGTGAGGGCGGGAAGCTTGTCGCCTACGGTCAGCATCGCTGGTCGTTCTCCTGTTTTTGCGGTGCGGTAAAATCTCTTGTGCAATGCAGCATGTAGGGTGCTGGCATTGAGCATTCAACCGATCTATAGCGGCATACTGATTGGAATTTTCGATCACTATGACCGTCCATCCCCCGACGATCCGGCAGCTGCAATATCTCGTGGCGCTCCGCCAGCAGGGGCATTTCGGCAAGGCTGCGGATGCCTGCTACGTCACGCAGTCGACCCTCTCGGCCGCGCTGCGCGAGCTTGAGGCGCTGCTCGGCATCACCCTGGTCGAGCGCACCCGCCGCGTGGTCCGCTTCACCGCGCTCGGCGAGCGGATAGCGGACAAGGCGGTGCGCGTGCTGCGCGAGGCCGAGGAGCTCGCCGAGATGGCGCGGGCGGAAGGCCAGCCGCTGCACGGCGAGCTGAGGATGGGCGTGATCCCGACGATCGCGCCCTTCCTGCTCCCGGCCATGCTGCCGCGGCTCCGCAGCGAATGGCCGAAGCTCAAGCTCTACTTACGCGAGGAGACCAGCCAGGCGGCCTGCGAGGCGCTCCATCGCGGCCAGCTCGACTGCGTCCTGCTGGCCCTGCCTTATGGCTGCGGCGAGGTCGATTCCGTCGCCTTGTTCGACGATCCCCTTTTCGTCGCCTTTCCGCGCGGCGAGGCGCCG
>JAXDPC010000285.1:0-5986 GCA_034668525.1 Sphingomonadales bacterium | reverse complement strand
GAACAGCTCCGGCGTGGCGCCGTCGGCGACCGCGCCCTTCAATCTCTCGACATAGGCTTCGTGGACGGGCGTCAGGTCCGGCAGCCCCATGAAGCGGCGCGCCTCCTCGGGCGTGCAGTCGATGTCGATGGTGACTTTCATGGCGTCTCCCTTCCCCCCGCTCTATAGGCGCGCTGCGCAGCAAAGGAGAACCGGGATGATCGAGGTCGAGACTCTGGACGGGGGCGGGAACTTCGCCGCCTATGTGGGCGAGCCGGAAGGGGCACCCCGCGGCGGCATCGTCGTCATCCAGGAGATTTTCGGCGTCAACGAGGGCATCCGCCGCAAGTGCGACCGCTGGGCGGAGCTGGGCTATCTCGCGATCGCGCCGGACCTGTTCTGGCGGCTCGAACGGGGCGTCGAGCTCGATCCCGACGTCCCCGACCAGTTCGAGCGCGCGCTCGAGCTCATGGGCCGCTTCGACCAGGATCAGGGCATAAGGGACATCGAGGCGGCGATCCGCGAGGCGCGGCGGCGGCTTCCCGAGGGCGGCAAGGTCGGCTGCGTCGGCTACTGCCTCGGCGGCCGCCTCGCTTACATGACGGCCGCCCGGACGGACGTCGACGCCAGCGTCGGCTATTATGCCGTCGGGCTCGACAACATCCTGGACGAGAAGAATGCGATCGCGAAGCCGCTGATGCTCCATATCGCCGGCGCCGACGGCTTCGTCCCGGCCGAAGTCCAGCGCAAGATGCACGAGGCGCTCGGCGACCATCCGCGCGTCGCCCTTCACGATTATCCGGGCGAGGACCACGGCTTCGCCGCCGAGATGGGCAAGCGAAGGAGCGAGGACGCGGCACGGCTCGCCGACCGGCGGACGGAGGCCTTCTTCGCCGAGCATATCGGGTGACCGCCTATGCGCTCGTCATCGCGCGTACCGGCGGGCCGGACGTGCTCGAAGTGCGCGAGATCGAGGAGCCGCGGCCCGGCCCGGGGGAGGTGCTGGTGCGCCACGAGGCGGTGGGGCTGAACTTCATCGACACCTATCATCGTTCCGGCCTCTATCCGCTTACCTTTCCCTCCGGCCTCGGCAGCGAGGCTGCGGGAATCGTCGAGGCACTCGGCGACGGCGTGAGCGGCTTCGACCGGGGAGACCGCGTCGGATACTTCACCGGGCCCCTCGGCGCTTATGCGAGCCACCGGACCATCGCGGCGGAGCGGCTGGTCAGGATTCCCGACGGAATTTCGTCCGAGCAGGCCGCGGCGGCGATGCTGAAGGGCTGCACCGCCGAATATCTAATCGAGCGCTGCGCCCGCGTGCAGGCCGGGCAGGCGGTGCTGGTCCATGCCGCGGCCGGCGGAGTCGGATCGATCCTGGTGCCGTGGCTGAAGTCGATCGGCGCCATTGTCATCGGCCATGCCGGCTCGGCGCAGAAGGCTGGGCTCGCCGAGGATCTCGGCGCCGACCACGCCCTTTCCTGCCCGATGCAGGCGCTCGCCGAGGAGGTACGCGGATTGACCGGCGGCGCCGGCGTCCCGGTCGTGCTGGACGGCGTGGGCGCCGCGAGCTGGGCGGCGTCGCTCGGCGCGGTGGCGCGGCGCGGGCTGATCGTCAGCTACGGCAACGCCTCCGGCCCAGTGCCGCCCTTCAGCGCCCTGGACCTGCTCCGCGCCGGGTCCGTCTTCGTGACGCGACCGACGCTGGCGGACTATGCGGCCACGCCGGATGAGATGCGCGCGTCCGCGGCGCGGCTGTTCGAAATGATCGGCAGCGGCGCCGTTCCCGTGAAGATCGGGGCCCGTTTCCCGCTCCGCGAAGCCGCCGAGGCGCACCGCGCGCTCGAGTCGCGCAAAACCACCGGCTCGGTCGTGCTACTGCCCTGACGGTCTACTGGTTCATCGAGGCGAAGAAGTCCTCGTTGGTCTTCGAATCCTTCATCTTGTCGAGCAGGAACTGCATCGCGTCGACGGTGCCCATCTGCATGAGGATGCGCCTCAGCACCCACATCTTGGAAAGCGTCGCCTGATCGACCAGCAGCTCCTCCTTGCGGGTGCCGGACTTGCCGACGTCGAGCGACGGGAAGATGCGCTTGTCGGCGACCTTGCGGTCGAGCACGATCTCGGAATTGCCGGTGCCCTTGAACTCCTCGAAGATAACCTCGTCCATCTTGGAGCCGGTGTCGATCAAGGCGGTGGCGATGATCGAGAGGGAGCCGCCCTCCTCGATGTTGCGCGCGGCGCCGAAGAAGCGCTTCGGCCGCTGCAGCGCATTGGCATCGACGCCGCCGGTCAGCACCTTGCCCGAGGACGGCACCACCGTGTTGTAGGCGCGGCCCAGGCGGGTGATCGAATCGAGCAGGATGACGACGTCCTTCTTGTGCTCGACCAGGCGCTTGGCCTTCTCGATCACCATCTCGGCGACCTGGACGTGGCGGCTGGCGGGCTCGTCGAAGGTCGAGGAGATGACCTCGCCCTTCACCGAGCGCTGCATGTCGGTGACTTCCTCGGGCCGCTCGTCGACCAGCAGCACCAGCAGGAACACTTCGGGATGATTGTCGGTGATCGCCTTGGCGATGTTCTGGAGGAGCACCGTCTTGCCGACCCGCGGCGGCGCCACGATCAGCGCGCGCTGGCCCTTGCCCTGCGGGGAGATGATGTCGATCACCCGCGCCGACTTGTCCTTGACCGTCGGATCGCCTGGATCGAGGCTCAATTTCTCGTCGGGATAGAGCGGCGTCAGATTGTCGAAATTGACGCGGTGGCGGACCGCGTCGGGGTCGTCGTAATTGACCTTGGCGAGCCGGGTCAGCGCGAAATAGCGCTCGCCGTCCTTGGGCCCGCGGACCTCGCCCTCGACCGTGTCGCCGGTCCTGAGGCCGAACTTGCGGACCTGGTTGGGCGCGACATAGATGTCGTCCGGGCCCGCGAGATAGTTGGAATCGGGCGAGCGCAGGAAGCCGAAGCCGTCCTGGAGCACTTCGATCGTGCCGATGCCCATGATCTCGTCGCCCTGCTCGGCGCGGACCTTGAGGATGGAGAACATCAGCTCCTGCTTGCGCAAGGTCGATGCCCCTTCGATGCCGAGCTCCTCGGCCATCGCCACCAGCTCGGCGGGGGTTTTCTGCTTCAGGTCGTTGAGATGCATGGGAATACTCGGTGGGATTCGTGGCGCCGGCGAACAGGGGATGTGGGCGGCGGGATGGATGCTTGCGCGGACGGCAGGCAAACGACGCAGAGCGGGTTAGGCTCCGCCCTAAACCAAGTCAAGCCGACGAAAATGCCGGCGAGCGGGCCGGATCGAAGGCGAGGCGCTCAGAACGGCTTCACGATGACCAGGATGACGATGAGCGCGGTCGCGACGCCGGGAACCTCGTTCATCAGCCTGAGGCTGTGCCCGCTCATCGGCCGGTCTCCGCGCGCGAGCTTGCGGCCGTAGCCGATCATCCAGCCGTGATAGGCCGACAGGCCGAGGACCAGCAGCAGCTTCAGCTGCAGCCAGGTCTGGTTCCAGGCGCCGCTCGAATAAGCGAGGGTGAGCCCGAGCGCCCAGACCATCAGCATCGCCGGCGTGATGATGATGTTGCGGATCTTGCGCTCGCGCTCGATCCACTTCAGCTCCTCGGCCGAGCCCCTCTGCGCCTCCTGGTGATAGACATAGTAACGCGGCAGCATGAACAGGCCCGCGATCCAGAAGATCACGAAGATGACGTGCGCGGCCTTGATCCACTGATAAGTCACGATGAGGGCCGTGTTGAGATCGTAGTCGAAGATCACCGGCGTACGAGCTCCAGCAGGCGCTCGACGTGCGGGATCGGAGTGTCGGGCAGGATGCCGTGGCCGAGGTTGAACACGTGCGGCCTCCCCTCCAGCGCCGATATGATGCGCCGCACCCCATGTTCAAGCGCCTCGCCGCCGGCGATCAAGGCGAGCGGGTCGAGATTGCCCTGGACGGGCAGGCCCGCCGGCAGGGCCGCCGCGGCCCAGACGGGGTCGACGCTCTCGTCGAGGCCGACCGCGTCGACTCCCGTTTCGCGCGCATAGGCGGGGAGCTTTCCGCCGGCGCCCTTCGGAAAACCGATTACGGGCACATCCGGATGGCGCGCCTTCAGCGCCGCCACGATCGCCGCGGTCGGCGCGATCACCCAGCGCTCGAACTGCGCTGGCGCAAGGCTGCCGGCCCAACTGTCGAACAATTGCACCGCCTCCACTCCCGCCTCGATCTGCCCGCAGAGATAATCGACGGTGGCTGACGTCACGGCGTCGATGATCCCGGCAAAGCGCGCCGCGTCGGCATAAGCGAGCCGGCGCGCCTCGGCCTGCTCCTTCGAGCCGCGGCCGGCGACCATGTAGGTGGCGACGGTCCAGGGGCTGCCGGCGAAGCCGAGGAAGGTCGTCGGCGCAGGCAGGGCGGCCTTCACCTTGGTCACCGTCTCGTAGATCGGGCGGAGCCGCGCAGGCATGGACTCGAGATTTTCCAGCCTCGCCTCGATCATCGTCGGCGACAGGCTGGGTCCTTCGCCGGCCTCGAAGGCGAGGTCCTGGCCGAGGGCGTGCGGCACGATCAATATGTCCGAGAACAGGATCGCGCCGTCGAAGCCGAAGCGGCGGATCGGCTGGAGCGTGATCTCGGCCGCGGCGTCGCTGTCATAGACCAAAGCGAGGAAACCGCCCTTCTCGGCCCTCAACGCCCGATATTCCGGCAGGTAGCGCCCCGCCTGGCGCATCAGCCAGATCGGACGTCTCGGCGTCGTCTCGCCCTTCAGGACGGCGAGCAAGGGCTTGGTCTCGGGCATCGGGAAGGGCTCGGAGCTCCCCTCTTCTCTCTTTAAGAGTCTTATAGAAGAGGTTTGTTGAAGGATGTAGGCGCGGGGAAGCCGGGGTTTATTGGTTCGTGACGGAATTGCAAACAGGCGAGGTCGCGCCGGACCGCCGGAATCCCGCGAGTCGCGGCGCTTGCTCCCGTTTTTCACAGGCTGTGGAGAGCTTTCGTCCCCTGTTCGCAGGGCTGTGGAGAGATGGCGGAGCGCGGGGGCGAATGCTTGTGCTGGAACCGTCCACACGGTTTCGCTAGCGCTTGCCCTCATGCTTTTCCACAATGGCCCCGCATGATGGAGCTTCATCTCCACTTGCTTTCCGACTCCACCGGCGAGACGCTGGAGGTGATCGCCAACGCCTGCCTCGCCCAGTTCGAGAACGTCGAGGTGAAGCGGCACCTGTGGCCGATGGTGCGCTCGGAAGGCCATCTCGAGCGGGTGCTGGACGATGTCGAGCGCCGCCCCGGACTGGTCTTCTACACGCTCGTCAACAACACGATCCGCCGCGAGCTCGAGCAGCAGAGCCGCCGCCGCGGCATCCACTGCGTCTCGGTGCTCGATCCGGTCGTCCACGCTTTGTCCGCGGTGCTCGGCCAGCAGGCGGCGGGGCGGCCCGGGCGCCAGCACGCGCTCGACGCCGCTTATTTCGCGCGGGTCGACGCGATCCAGTTCACCATCGCCCATGACGACGGCATCGGCGCGGAGAATTGGGAAGAGGCCGACCTGGTCCTCGCCGGAGTGTCGCGCACCTCGAAGACGCCGACCGCGATCTATCTCGCCAATCGCGGCTACAAGGTCGCCAACATCCCGCTCGTGCCCGAGGCGCCGCCGCCGGCGGCCTTGTTCGCGCTTCGCCGCCCGCTGGTCGTCGGCCTCACCACCAATCCGGAACGGCTGATCCAGATCCGCCGCAACCGGCTGCTCTCGCTCAACCAGGCGCCGGAGACCGATTATGTCGACCGCGAGTCGGTGAGCGCCGAGCTCGCCTTCGCGCGCCGGATCTTCGCCGACAACGGCTGGCCGGTGATCGACGTCACCCGACGGTCGATCGAGGAGACGGCGCTGGCGATCGTGAAGCTCTGCACCGAGCGCTACGAAGCGGCCACCGGGACGTGAAGCTGCTGCTCGCCTCGAAGAGCGAAGCCCGCCGCCGCATGCTCGAAGCCGCCGGCGTCCCTTTCGGGATCGTCGAG
>JAXDPC010000284.1:0-5543 GCA_034668525.1 Sphingomonadales bacterium | reverse complement strand
TCGCCGAGCTCGGCGTCGCGCCGGGCAGCGCCGAAACCAACAACAGCGCCGCTCCCGCCGCCCAGCCCATTGCCCCCGGCCCGGCCCGCTAGAAAGGCGGCCGCGCCGCTGATCGGCGCCGCACTGTACGGCGCTTGCGAGCTCGGCGCCGGCCTGTTCGTCGGCCGCTTCTTCGAATGGGGACGGGCCGAAGCGATGCTCTTCCTCGCCTTCCGGCCGTGGCTCCTCGTCCTCGGCGCAGCGTCGGTCTCGGCCTGGGAGGTGCGGCGGAGAGCAATCTTCTACGCCGCCGCGCTGCTCATCGCCGCGTGTGCGGAGACCCTTCTCCTTGCTTCCCTCGGGGCCGCCGACCCGTGGCCGGAAATGCTTCGCGGACTCGTCGGCGGCGGCGCGGTCGCACTGGTCACGGATGTCGTCGTCCAGGCGGCGCGGCGCCGGGGGCCGCGGCTCGGCACCCCGTTTGCGGCAGCCCTCCTGATCGCATTGCTGGCGGCCGGCGCGGTCCGTCCCTACGAGGCCCTCGTGCTCGGGCCGACGGCGCCCCGCGTTCAGGAGGGACCGAAGCCGCCGCTGCTGCTGATGACGAGTCTGCCGCTGGTCTGGGGCGAAGGGGGCGCGTTCGACCCGGACAGCCGCCCGTCCGGGAGCTATCGCGCGCTCGAGCGCGAGTATGACGTCCGGCCGATCGATGCGATCGAGCCGGCCTCGCTTGGCGGCGCCGGACTCATGCTCCTCGCCCAGCCGCGGCTGCTCGCGCCCGAGGAGCTGGCCGCGCTCGACGAGTGGGTGCGAGGCGGCGGACGGCTCCTCGTGCTCGCCGATCCGCGCCTGGTCTGGGCGCGCGACTGGCCGGCTGGGCATGTCCTGCGCCCGCCCGAGCGGAGCCTGCTCGGCCCGCTCCTCGATCATTGGGGGCTGTCGCTCGCGCCCTTCTCGCCTGCCGGCCCGTTCGAGGACGAGCTCGGGTCGGAGGGGCGCAGGCGGCTGGTGCTGCGCGCACCGGGCTCGTTGCTGGCGTCGGGCGCGCAATGCCTGCGCTCCAGGCGGTTCTATCTCGCGCGCTGCCGGATCGGGCGCGGCGAGGCCGTGATACTCGCCGACGCCGATGTCCTCGACGACCGGTCGTGGATCCGCGCCGGTCCGCATCGCGGCGCAGAGCGCCATTTGCGGACCGCGGACAACCCGCTGATCCTCGCCGATCTGCTCGACGGCCTCGCCGGCCTGCGCCGCGAGCGTTCGGACCGCCCAATCAGCTGGCAGGCTCGCCGCGGGCCCGCGGTCGCGGCAACGCGCCGCCGCGCGCTGCTGCTCGCCTCGCTTCCGATTCTGGCGGCACTCGCAACGGGACTCGGGTTGCTGTATGGTGTCCGACGCTTGCCAACAGACTTATCCACAGGCATGCCAACCGTGAACAACACAAGAACAGAGGAGTCTGGCGCACCGTAAAATCTCCATCTCTTCCCTCGGAAGACCACAAAAGACCATGAAAAGGCATGAAATCCCTTCCCAAGGCATGCCATCCCTGTTATTCACACCGCTCCAATTAGGGGCAATTCCTGGCTGAGCCATAAGGGTCACGCGGGGCGCGAGTAGTGCGCTCTGCGAACGGGAAAGCTCCGCGTGCGTGAGGGGGTCGGGGCAAGGCCGTGGAGTTGGAGCATCTCTTCAACGGAAGCGCGCTCAACGCGGTGGACGCCAAGTCGCGTCTGTCGATCCCGGCTTTCATCCGCGGCGTCGTCGAGCGGCGCTCGGACGCGCGGGCGATCGTGGTCGGTCCCCACGAGACCGATCCCTGTCTCACCGCCTACGACCGCGGCTATGCCCGCCACCTGCACATCGAGAACGAACGTCGCCGCCTGCTGGAAGAAAGCCATGCGGGAAGCGGCGACAATGTCGGACATTTCCGTCGGGCCCGTCGTACTTTCGGCCTGACCGAGGACGTGCCGTACGACCCCAGCGGTCGCATCATCCTGCCCCCGATGATGCGCCGCAAAGGCCGGATCGAAGATCTGGCCCTGTTCGTCGGGGTCGGCGGCACGTTCGAGATCTGGAACCCCCTCATCGCGCTCGAGCATGGCGACGACGACCTTCGGGAGCTCGCCGCCTTCAGGCTCGAGGAGAGGGGGCTCCGCCCGTGACCGCCCCCGTTGCGTATCAGGGCGACCATCCGCCGCACGTCCCCGTCCTCATCGACGAGGTGATCGCCGGGCTCGCGGTCGCCGAGGGCGAGACCCATGTCGACGGCACCTTCGGCGCCGGCGGCTACACCAGAGCCATCATCGAGAAAGGAGCGGCCCGTGTCTTCGCCTTCGATCGCGATCCCGATGCGATACGCGAGGGCGAGGAATTTGCCGCTGCTTGCGGGGGGCGCCTGACGCTTGTTCCGGAACGTTTCAGCCGGATGCGTCAGGCGCTTGCCGCCCGCGGGGTCGACGCGGTCGACGGAGTCGCGCTCGACATCGGAATCTCCTCGATGCAGATCGACCGCGCCGAGCGCGGCTTCTCCTTCCAGGCCGACGGCCCGCTCGACATGCGCATGTCGCAGGAGGGCCGCACCGCCGCCGAGCTGCTGAACGAGGCTTCCGAGCAGGAGATCGCCGACATCCTCTGGCGCTATGGCGAGGAGCCCAAGTCGCGGAGGATCGCCCGCGCGATCGTCGCGGCCCGGCCGATCGAGCGTACCGGCCAGCTCGCCGAGATCGTCCGCAAGGCGCTGGGCTGGCATGCCGGCATGAAGAAGGACCCGGCAACGCGCACCTTCCAGGCGCTCCGCATTCATTTGAACGAGGAGCTGCAGGAGCTCGAAGGCGGCCTCGAGGCCGCGGAGCAGGTGCTCCGGCCGGGCGGACGCCTCGCCGTGGTCACCTTCCACAGCCTCGAGGACCGCGTCGTGAAGCGCTTCCTCAAGGAGCGCAGCGGCGATCTGCCGGCCGGCTCGCGCCACCTGCCCGAGCGGGCCGCACCGGCGCGCCCGGCGAGCTTCGACGCCGTCGCGAGGCCGGTCCGCGCCGGCGAGGCGGAAGTCCGCGCCAATCCGCGGGCGCGCTCGGCGACCCTGCGGGTCGCCCGCCGCACCGCCGCACCTTCCTGGACAACAGAAGCACAGGGGACGTCCTCATGATCGCCAGGAGCTTCAAGTCGGTCGTCTGGGTCGCCGGGGTCGGCGCCGCCGCTTTGGGGTGCTACATGCTCTCGCTTCAGGTCGCGGCGGAGCGGGCGGAGCTGGCCAAGGTCGAACAGCGGATCGTCCGCGCGCGCCAGACGATCCGCGACCTCCAGACCGAGCTCGGCACGCGCGGCCGCCTTTCGCAGCTCGAGCAGTGGAACAGTGAAGTGCTCGCATTGTCGGCGCCGGTCGCCGGCCAGTTCGTCGACAATGAGGTCGTGCTCGCCCGGCTCGAGACGCGCAGCAACGGCGAGCTCGCCGAAGGCGCGCCGGTCCGGATGGCCTCGGCCGAGACGGTCGCGCCCGCCGCCCAGCCGGAGGTGCGCACCGCCGCCGCGACAGCGCCGGCTCCCGAGCGTCCGCAAGTCCGCACCGCCGCCGCGACAACGCCCGCGCCCGAGCGCCCGCGGGTTCGCACCGCGGCTGCGACAACGCCCGCGTCCGCTATGCCGACGGTGCGCCGCGCCAGCCTCTCCGCGGCGCCGGCCCGCCCGACCGTGACCCAGGCGCGCGCGGAGACGCGGCCGGCCGCCACCCGCGCCGCCTCGCTGCTCGACGAGCGCACCGCCCGCGAGCTCGGCGAGGTATCGCGCGCCGAGCGCGGCCGCACCTCGCGTCCCGCCGCCGCCCGGGAGCGCACCGCCGCCTCCGCGCGCGACCGCGCCGCCAAGGACTGATTCCCGAAGATGGCCACGCTCGCCGCCCGTTCCGAGCCGTTCGGCGCTGCCCTCGAGCAGCCCCCGCCGCTCGTCATCACCTACCAGCGGCTGATGCAGATGCTGCTGATCTTCGCCGGCGTCACCTTCCTGATCGTCGCGCGGCTGATGTTCCTCCAGGTCTTCAGCGACCGCGCCGTCGCCGGCTCCGCCGTCAATCCGCTGCTGCCGCCGCGCGGCGACATCGTCGACCGCAACGGGGTACCGCTCGCCCGCACCATCGAGGCCTGGACGATCGGCATCCGCCCGCGCGACATCATCGGCGACCCGGCCGAGATTGCGGGCCGCCTCGCCGCTTTGATGCCCGAGCGCAACGAGGCCCAGTACCGGGCGATGCTCGCTTCCGGCCGCACCTTCATCTATCTGCGCCGGCGCGCCCTCCCCGAGCTGGTCGAGGCCGCCAATGCGATCGGCGAGCCCGGCATCGTCTTCAGCCGCGAGCCCGAGCGGCTCTACCCCCAGACCGCGCTCGCCGGCCATGTGCTCGGCTGGACCGACATGGAAGGCCACGGCGTCTCCGGGATGGAGCGGGTGCTGGAGCAAAGGCTGCTCGATCCGGCGCAGCGCGGCCAGCCGGTCGCCCTCTCGATCGACAGCCGCGTCCAGGCGGCGATGGAAGCGGAGCTCGCCTCGGCGGTGACCGCGATGAGCGCCGAGGGCGGCACCGGCATCGTCCTCGACGTGCGCACCGGCGAGATCGTCGCCATGGCCTCCGCGCCGACCTTCAACCCCAACGACGCCGGCGCCGCCGACCCGGCCGCGCTCTACAATCGCGCGACGATGGGCGTCTACGAGCTCGGCTCCGCGTTCAAGCCGATCACCGTCGCCGCCGCGATGGAGGCCGGCGTCGTGACGTCGCCGGCGCAGCGCTGGGACGCCGCCTCGCCGATCCAGATCGGCCGCTTCCAGATCGGCGACGACCATCCGCTCGGCCGCGCCATCACCGTTCCCGAGCTGCTGGTCCATTCCTCGAACATCGCCACCGCGCATATCGCCGACGCGATGGGCGCCGAGCGGATGCAGCAGGCGTTCCGCAACCTCGGCTTCAACGAGCCGGCCCATATCGAGCTGGTCGAGCGCGCCCGGCCGCTCTGGCCGAGCGACTGGGGTCGCGCCCGCGTCCTCACCAGCGGCTTCGGCCACGGCGTCGCGATCACCCCGCTCCACCTCGCTTCCGCTTATGCGGCGCTCGTCAACGGCGGCACCTGGCGTCCGGCCACCCTGATGCGGGTCGAGCCCGGCCACGCCCCCGCCGGCCGCCGCGTCTATTCCGAAGCGACCAGCTACCAAATGCGCCAGTATCTGCGCATGATCGTCACCCACGGCACCGGCCGCCGCGCCGAGGCGCCCGGCTTCCGCGTCGGCGGCAAGACCGGGACCGCCGAGAAAGTGGTGGCAGGCGGCGGCTATTCGCGCCGGGTCAACGTCTCCACCTTCGCGGCGGCTTTCCCGATGGACGAACCGCGCTATGTGGTGGTCGTCATGATGGACGCACCCCGAGGCAATGCGGAGACCAGCTTCCTCACCACCGCTGCATGGACCGCCGCGCCGGTCGTCTCGCGCGTGATCGCCCGCACCGGCCCGCTGCTCGGCATCATCCCCGACGCGAGCCGCGACATCGACACCAGCGCACTCATCCCGCTCGTCGCTTCCGCGGAGCA
>JAXDPC010000283.1:0-4261 GCA_034668525.1 Sphingomonadales bacterium | reverse complement strand
CCGCCCTCGGCCACCAGCCCGGCCACCTTCGAATCGTCCAGGGCGCCGTAATCCTCGTGCGGCACCGCCACGACCACGAGGTCGTAGCGCCGCTCGAGCGCGTCCGCGCCCAGCTCGGCGCCATATTCGTGGCGGGCCTCGCCGGGATCGGCGAGGGGGTCGTGGACGGTGACGGCGTGGCCCAGCGCCTCCAGCCGGCGGATGACGTCGATCACCTTGCTGTTCCTGAGGTCCGGCACGTCCTCCTTGAAGGCGAGGCCGAGGACGAGAACGGTGCCGGGACGGCCGCGGCGCTCGTGGATGCTCTCGGCGATCCAGGCGCCCATGCCGTCGTTGATCGAACGGCCGGCGAGAATGACGTTGGGCTCGATGCCCAGCTGCTGGGCGCGGAAGCTCAGATAATAAGGATCGATGCCGATGCAGTGACCGCCCACCAGGCCCGGGTGGAAATGCAGGAAGTTCCACTTGGTCCGCGCCGCGGCGAGCACGTCCCAGATCGACAGATCGAGCCGGGCGAAGATCTGCGTGATCTCGTTCATGAAGGCGATGTTGATGTCGCGCTGGGCGTTCTCGATCACCTTCGCCGCCTCGGCCGCCTTGATCGAGGCGGCGCGGAAGATGTTGCCCTCGTTGACGCGGCCGTAGACCTCGGCGAGGAGCTCCGTCACCTCCTCGTCCTCGCCGGCGACCACCTTGGTGATCCGCTCGACGGTATGCTCGCGGTCGCCGGGATTGATCCGCTCCGGGCTGTAGCCGAGGAAGAAGTCGCGTCCGCGCTTCAGCCCCGAAACCTGCTCGAGCAGCGGGCCGCAGCGATCCTCGGTGACGCCCGGATAGACCGTGCTCTCGTAGACGATCGTCGGCGTCCGCGCGGCATCGATCATCGCCGCGACGGCGCGCGTCGCGCTCTCGACCGGACCCAGATCGGGCCGGCATTGCGCGTCGACGGGCGTCGGCACGGTGACGATGTAGAGGTCCGCCCCCGCGGCAGGGGCCGGGTCGGCGGTGAGCGCGAGCGTCGAGGCGGCGAGCGCTTCGGCTTCGACCTCGCGGGTGCGGTCGATCCCCTGCTTCAGCTCGGCGATCCTGCTCTCGTCGATATCGAGGCCGGTGACGCGGAATGTCCTCGCCAGCGCCACGGCGAGCGGGAGGCCGACATAGCCGAGCCCGATCACGACGATGTGCAGGTCGGCGGAGGGTTTCATCAGGGGCTCGCGAACAGCTTTGTGGCAGAAGGACGGGCTGGGGACCGGCGCGCCGACCTCAGGCGGAGAGGCAGGCCAAAGTCAATCCCGCTCCCGCCGGCTCCCGCGCTCGGCCCGCTCCGGCCGGGGCTCGCGAAGGATCCGGGCGCCGGGCCGCTGCGCCAGCCATTCCCGGTTGCCGCGGATGACCGATGCGAGGAACGCCCCGGGGCGGCGGGCCAGGCTGCGCGGCACTTCCGCGCGCATGCCGACTGCGGTCGCGACGTCGGCGAGGAAATGGACGCAGTTGCGCCGGTTGAGGCTGTAGGAAGGCTGGCGCAGCGTCTGGTAGCGCGCCACCGTCGCCATCACCTGGTCGTACTCCGAATCGCTCAGCGTCAAGGCGAAGTGGGCCTCGCTTGCCCGGACATAGCCCGCGCCGGCGGTGTCGATCTTGCCGCGGACCGAGCCGAACAGAATCGCGGGCGTGACGGCTGTTGCCGTAAAGCCATAGTTGGCGTCGATTCTGTCGCCGCCGCGATCCGGGGTGCCGGCCAGCGTGACGAAGCCGTGCGGGAACTGGCTGCCGAACTCGCGTGCGTAAAAGGTCATCTCGACCGCCGCCTGCGCGGAGAGGGGGAACAGCAGCGCCAGCGCCGCCAGCAGGGCGGCGGTCCACGCTCGAACGGCCTTGCGGCAAGACATCTCGAATTCCATCCCGCTCCATAGAGGCAAGACGTTGAATTTGCGCAACTAAGCGGCTTTGCGTCCTGCTGCCAACACGCTTCGCCGCTTCCGCTTCGCCGCGCAATGATTTTCACGCGGAAGATCTGAACTTTCGCCGTGCCACTGCGTTCGGGGGGGTTCAGAGATCGTAAACCCGTTCGGGGATAGCGAGCTTTGGCGGGCTTGGGCGACGGGCATTTCGGGCTGGACAGCCGCGGGTGCCTCCGATATCAGGACGAGAAATTACAAGATCAGACGTTGTTGAAGGGAGAAGCTGACGTGGTTTTCAAGAAAGTCATCACTGCGGCCTCGGCGCTCGCATTGATCGCGGCGCCGACGATGGCCGTTGCGCAGTCCGCGGCTCCGGAGCCGGCGACCGAGAGCGTCGAGGGCAGCGAGCTGCGCGGTGGGTTCATCATCCCGCTGCTGGCGCTGATCGCGATCATCCTCGGCCTGTGCGCGGCGACCGACATCTGCGGTGCCGACGAGGACGATCTGCCGCACAGCCCGTAAGGGTACGGCCCAACGGCCGTCAGCTTGAAGATTCCGGCCGGGTGAGCTTCGTCTCGCCCGGCCCTTTTTTCGTGGCCGGCGAGGCAGGAATCGTCGCCGGCGAAAGGCGCGGACGGGACGAAGCGTGCTGCCGATGAGGGCTCTTATTCTGGCTCTGGCCGTCGGCGCGTTCGGCTTGGCGCCAACGGTGCGGGCCCAACCTGCGGCGGCATCGATGGCGCCGGCGCCGGGAAGCTTCCTCCGCGCGGCGGACCACCGCATCGTCTCGATCGTCTACCGACTCGGCCTCGCCGGCCGCGCCCTTTGCCCCGAGCCCTTCCCGCTCACCGGCCTGGCTTTCCACCATCTCGCGGAATACCGCCCCGCCGACCGGGCCGACGCGATCGCGCGCTGGGGCATCGACAGGGGACCGGGAATCCTGTCGGTGGTCGAGGGCAGCCCCGCGGCACGCGCGGGCCTCGCCGCGGGCGACGTGCTGCTTTCGGTCGACGGCACGCCCTTCCCGTCGGCGACGGCGATCGCGGCCGAGAGCGATCCTGACCGCTGGCGGCCGCGCACCGTCGCGTCGGAGGAGTTGCTCGAAAATCGGCTCCGGGCCGGGCCCGTCCGGCTGGAGATTGTCCGCGCCGGCCGGCCGCTCGCCGTCACGCTCGGAGCCGTCCCGGCCTGCCCCGCACGCGGGCGTCTCGCCCGCTCCGGTCAGGACAATGCATTCGCCGACGGACGCTATGTGATCATGACCACCGGCTTCCTGGGCTTCTTCCGGACCGACGACGAGCTCGCCGTCGCGCTGGCGCACGAGCTGTCGCACAATATCCTGCGGCACCCGCAGCAGCTTCTCGCGCAGGGCGTCCCCCAGAGCGGCATCATGCGCAACATCGGCCGAAATGCGCGCCTGGTCCGTGCGACCGAGGTCGAGGCCGACCGCCTCTCGGTGCGGCTGCTCGCCGCGGCGGGCTACGACCTCGACGCGATCATCCCCTTCTGGCGCAGGCTGTACGGACGGGCGGACGCGATCCTGCAGATCATCAGCGCCCATCCGGGCCTCAGAGCGCGCGAGCGGATCATAGGCGAGGTGCTCGCCGAGATTCGCGGCAGCCCGCCGGCGCAGGCGCGCTGAAGCACCCGCGCCGATGCTGTTGCCGCTCGCCTTCTTCCTGCTCGGCGCCGTGTCCGGTTTCGCGGCTTACCGCCTGGCCAGCGCACGCCGCCGCGGCCGCCCCCGAAGCGCCGCCCTGGTCCGGACCGCGACCCTGCTCGCTTACGCCTGGTTCGCGCTCTCAGCCCTGCTCTTCGCCTGGGCGGCGTGGCGAGTCGCCGGCGAGCCCGCTCTGTAGCAGCCGCGCAAGAGCCAGGACGAGCGCTGCGGACACGGTGTCGGCGCACCAGTCGACGACGTCGCCGTCGCGCTGGAGCGCGGGAATCAGCTGCACCAGCTCGATCGCCGCGCCGAACAGCGAAAGGCCGAGCCCGAGCCGCCAGACGGACACGCGCCGGTAAGCGAGCGCCGCCAGCAGGGCGAGAGCCGCGAAGGCAAGGATATGCTGGACCTTGTCGGAGGGATCGCCGGGGAAATGCGGCGGCCGCGGCATCACCGCCATCACGAAGGCGAAGCAGGCGGCCGCCCAGAATGCGCTGCGGAAGACGCGCTCCATGGCCCTTCCTAGCCGCGCCGCACGGGGGAGGTCATTCCGCGGCGATGGCGGCGCCGGCTTTGATGCTGCGGCGGCGAAGGTCCGCGACGCAACGGGCGGCGGTGCGGCCGTCCCAATATTGCGGGCAGCGCCGTGCGGCCCGGGGGGCGCTGAGGGCGTGGCGAAGGGCGTCGGGCGAGGGCG
>JAXDPC010000282.1:0-18629 GCA_034668525.1 Sphingomonadales bacterium | reverse complement strand
CGGGCGAAGGAGCTGGTGCTCTATCTCGTCGCCCATTCGGAGCGGACGCCGGATCTGCTCGCCCGGCTCGGCACGCACCGGGAAGGCAAGTGCTGCGTCTATGCGAAGCGCCTCGCCGATCTCGACCAGGCGGTGCTCGAGGAGCTCGTCGCCGATTCCTACCGCGCGGTGAAGGCGCGCTATCCGGACGGATGAACTGTTCGCGGCCCGTCCCGACGGGCGCCGGCTGCCGTCTTCACATGCAGGCTTGGCAAAGCGCGCGATGGGGCTAGGCTGCCCTCCGCCTGCCGGGGGAGACTTTATTGAGAATCGTCGAACATCGCCTCGCAAGGCTGCCGTTCGCGTCGCGCTGGCCGGCGGCGCCGGCCCTCGCAATGGCGCTGGCGGCCTGCCAGCCGGTGCGTCCCGCCGTCGGCGAGATCGGCAGGATCGGCGTTCCGCAATCGCCGATCCTGAGCTCGGCCGAAGTTCCGGCCGGCCATCGCCTCGTCTATGTCAGCGGGACGGTGCCCGATCCGGCCGACCCGTCGGCGCCCGCCGGCTCGGTGCAGCGCTACGGCGACACGGCGGCGCAGACGCGCTCGGTGCTGCGCAAGATCGAGGCCGAGCTGGCGCGGCACGGGCTCGGGCTCGGCGACATCGTGATGATGCGGGTCTTCCTGGTGGCGCCGCCGGGGCAGGCGCGAATGGATTTCGCCGGCATGATGACCGCTTATCGCGAGTTTTTCGGGACGGCGGCGCAGCCGAACCGGCCGGCGCGCTCGACCATGCAGGTGGCCGGGCTGGTCGATCCGGGCTGGCTGGTCGAGATCGAGGCGACGGCGGCGGGGCCGCCGCGGTGAGATGAAGGGGGGCCCCAGTCCGTTCATCCTGAGTAGGCGTCGAGCGAAGTCGAGACGCCGTATCGAAGGACCTGCGCGAGCGTCCTTCGATACGTGTCCTCGCTACGGGCTTCGCCCTACTCGGCCCCTACTCAGGATGAACGGATGTGGGGCGGAGGGTATCAAGCGATGGCACTGACTCGGCGGACATTCCTGGAGCGTTTGGGCGCCGTCGGCGGCTACAGCGCGGCCTATCTCGGCATGGAGGCGATGGGGCTGCTCAACGCGCCCGCCGCGGCCGAGCCGCTCGACCTGCCGCGCGCTTCCGGCAACGGCCGCAAGGTCGTCATCCTCGGCGCGGGGATCGCGGGGCTGGTCTCCGCCTATGAGCTGAAGCGCGCGGGCTGGGACGTGACCGTGATCGAGGCCCGCCACCGGATCGGCGGCCGGGTCTGGACCGTGCGCGGCGGCGACCGCATCGTCCAGACCGGGCGGCCGGACCAGGTCTGCACCTTCTCCGACGGCCTCTACCTCAACGCCGGCGCCGCGCGGATCCCACACCAGCACCACACGATCCTCGGCTACGCCCGCGATCTGGATGTGCCGATCGAGGTGATGGTCAACGCCAACCGCGCCTCGCGCTGGGAGTTCGGCGGCCGCGTCCACAGCAATCGGCAGATGCAGAACGATTTGCGTGGGCGCCTCGCCGAATTGTTCGCCAAGGCGATCGACCGCGGCGCGCTCGACGCTCAGATGAGCGCCGGCGAGAAGACGCTGATGCGCCAGTTCCTGGCCTTTTACGGGAGCCTCGCCGAGAATGGCGATTACGCGCCCGACGGGCGCAACGGCTATGATCCGCTGCCCGGCGCCTATGAGGAGGCGGGACGGCCGCTGCCGCCGCTGCCGCTGACCGAGATCCTGAGCGGCCGCCCGGTGGGCCTGCCCTTGCTGTTCGAGGAGTTTTTCGACCAGCAGTCGCCGATGTTCCAGCCGGTCGGCGGCATGGACCGGATCGCCCATGCCCTTTACGAGCGCGTCCGGCGCGACGTCCGGCTGAATTCGCCCGTGACCGCGATCCGCCGCGTCGGCGAGCGGGTGCGCATCGTCCACGGCGACGGCCGCGCGACCGAGGCCGATTATTGCATCTGCACCCTGCCGCTGCCTTTGCTCGCCCGCGTCGACAGTGATTTCTCACCGGCCAAGCAGGCCGCGATCCGTGACGTCGCCTATCTCCAGAGTTCGAAGGTCGCGTTCGAGGCGCCGCGCTTCTGGGAGGAAGAGGGGATTTACGGCGGGCTCGGCTGGACCGACCGGGTCAACGAGAATCTGCTCTATCCCTCGGGCGGCTGGCATTCGGACAAAGGCGTGCTGGTCGCCGCTTATGTCGCCGGCTGGACCGGGCAGGACCATCCGCAGCGTTTCACCGAGATGAGCCACGAGGAGCGCTTCCGCGCCTGCCGGGAGTCGGTCGAGGCGCTCCACCCCGGCAAGGCGCGGCTGCTCGCGAAGCCGGTGACCGTGGCCTGGGGCCTGACCCCCTGGTCGGAAGGGGTGGGTCCGAACAATCCGGACTGGTTCTCCACGCCGCGCGCGCCGCGTTATGGGGAACTGCTCCGCCCGGAGGGCCCGATCTTCTTCGCCGGCGAGCATCTCAGCTATGTGATGTTCTGGCAGGAAGGGGCGGCGCTATCGGCGCATGCGGCGATGCGCCTGCTCACCCAAAGGGCCCTGGCCGAGGGCGCCGCGCCGGGGCGGAGGATGAGCGCGGCCTAGCTTCAGGCTGCAGCAAGGCAAGCGGCGGCAGGGAGGTCTTTCCCTTTGTCCGCCAAGGGCTTGCCGATGCGCCGCGCCGTCCCGATCCTGCTCGCTCTGTCCTCGGCAGCGTTCGCCCAGCCCAATCCCGGATCCTATCCGACCATCGAGACCGCGCCGCCGGCCGGCTTCGGCACGGCCCCGCCCGATCCGGACCGCCGCCCGAGCAATGGCGAGGCGGGCTGGTATGCGCAGGCTTACGGCGTCAGCGAGGCGGAGGCGCAGCGGCGGATGCGGCTGCAGCACGAAATCGGCGCGGAGATCGGCCGCATCCGGCCGCGGCTCGAGGCCGAGCAGAGGGGCAATTACGCCGACCTCTGGATCGAGCACGCGCCCGAATGGCGGGTGGTGGTCGGCTTCGTCCGCGATCCGGAGGCGACGCTCAGGCGCTACACCGCCAATCCCCTGTTCGTCGCGCGGCAGGTCCGCCATTCGCTCGCCGATCTGCAGGCGGGGCAGGAGGAGGCGTTCGCGCAGCTGCGGCGGCTCGGCATCCCCGCGGAAGGCGGCGCTTACGTTTCGGACAACGAGGTTCGGATTTCCGCGGCGGTCGACGGGGCGGAGGTGGCTGCGCTGCTGGCGAGCGGTCGGCTGCGGGTGCGGCCGTTCGTGCGGGTGACCGGCGCCGACGCGCTCGATCCGGCCGAGCCGGTCGCGGAAGAGGCGCGGCGTTTCGTCCGCATCCTGCCGCAGGCGCGGCACCGGACGGGCAGCGAGACGTCCGAGCTCAACATCGGCACGATCGTGCTTCGCGACGGCTGCTTCCGGCTCGACGGCCCGGGCGCGGACGATCCCTTCGCTTTCTTCGGGGCGGAGACCGGCGTCAGGCTGGACGACGCCGGCGCGCTCACCCTCTATCGGCGCGGCGCCGGCGGCTATGGCGGCGAGCCGGCGCGGGTCGGCGAGCGCATGGTGCTCGGCGGCGGCGCCGGCCGCGAGATCGACGACGCCGGGGTCATCGCGGCGGTGCGGGCGGCCTGCGGACCGGGCCGCGTCGTCTACGCAGGCAATCCGCGCAGCTACGCCGCCTTCCGCCGCCGCCACTCCGCCTGGCGGATCGACGCCATCGCCCAGCGGCAGCATATCTCGCGCGACGAGGCCTGGCGCCGGCTCACCTCCTGCTGGGCGCGCGAGGACGAACATGCCGAGCGGGTCCGGCGCGCTACGGTCGGCGCCAGTCCGGCGCCGCCGCCGCCCTGCGAGGATCCCGCACCGCCGCCGCCGCCGCCGCGCCGCTGAGCCCTCCCGCTCGAAAGGCTTTGGGCGCGGGCCGGCGCCTGTTATTCCTTCCCCGACACGAACGAGGGGACGGACCATGGTGAAGCGCGCTCTTCTCTTGCTTGCCGCGATCGTCGCGGCTCCGCTCGCCGCGCAAAGCGGGCGCCAACCGGTCGCGGAGTCCGATCTGAGGGCGGCGGTGACGGCGCCCGGGCGCGCGGCGGACCAGATCGCGCTCGACGAGGTGCGGCGGCCGGTCGAGGTGCTGCGCTTCATGGGCCTGCGCCGCGGCGACCGCGTCCTCGATTACTTCACCGGCACCGGATATTATGCCGAGATCATGGCCCGCGCGGTCGGGCCGCAGGGGCTGGTCGTCGGCTGGAACGGCAACGGCTTCATGCGCAACGAGCGGGTGCGCACCGCGCTGGGCGAGGTCCATGCGCGCAGCCCCAACACCCTCTTCTACGGGACGCCGACGACCGCGATCGCCTTCCCGCCGGAAAGCTTCGATTTCGTCATGCTCCACCTCGTCTATCACGACGCTTATTGGGAGAGCGCGCGCTTCGGCCTGCCGCGGATCGATCCGAACAGCGTCGTCCAGGCGCTCTGGAACGCCACCCGGGCGGGCGGCATTGTCGCGGTGATCGACCATGTCGCCGCTGCGGGCGGCGATACCCGCGCCGTGGTCGAGGCGGCGCACCGGATCGACCCGGCCGTGATCCGCGCGGATTTCGAGCGCGCCGGCTTCGTGCTCGAGGCGGAGAGCGACATGCTGCGCAACGCGGCGGACGACCACAGAAGCAGCGTCTTCGACGAGTCGATCCGCGGCAGGACCGACCGCGTCGTCTACCGGTTCCGCAAGCCGCGCCGGTAGCACCCCGGACGAATGACATAGCGCCGCCCTGGCCTTGAGGCCGTCTGCCCGAAATCAGGGCGTTCTGGAGCAGCCGCGGACGTTGCCGATCCGATAGATATCGAGAGTCTCCAGATGATCGACTCCAAAGCTGCGCACCGTCTCCATCGCAGCTTTCCCGGCACCGAGAAAAAGATCGATCCGGTCACTCTGAATGGCGCCGCCGGTGTCGACGGCGAACCAAATCCCGTCATGGGTAGTGCCGTCGGGGAGCGGCATGCCGACCAGCCTCGGAATGCGGATTTTCGTTCGGAGCGGAACCACGTTGCGGTCCACGGCCACGCTTCGAAATGGGACGAGCTGGCAGCCGACGGCGTCGAGGCCATAGCCTTGGACGATCTTCCACCGACGCTCTTGGTCGACGCGGCCGTCGACGTTAATTGATCTCCCGTCTGAAAGCCGCGCCGAACCCTCGATTTCCGCAGCTCTCATGAAGTCCTCTGAGCCACGGTGAATGACGTTTCCGGTGCGGTCGCGGAAGCGAGCATCGGAGCCGGCCGCATAATCGGATTCGAGCGCCGTGTAATAGAGAGTGCAACGAAGACGCCAGTCGGGCTCAGTAGCGGAGCTCGCCACCGCGTCAGCCCTCCGACAGCTGGGCGACGCGCCGCGCGATGGCAGCCTCCCACGATTCCAGAACGAAGTTCTGCGGATCGTCATGGCCTCCCGAAATTCCCGAATCGAGAACGGCATGGTAGGCAGGGATCATCCATCGGCCTGCCCGCGTGCTGGCGAGAATGTAGAGCAACGCGAGCCGGTCATATTGCTGGGCCGTGAAGCCCGGCTCGGGCGCAATCCGATCGTTCCCCGCGGGTCCGTTCGGATCGCCCAGGCGCGGCTGATTGACCTCGTTGTGCAGGAACAGCCCCTTGGCCCCGCCGCCGGTGACGCCGGTGCGCTCAAGACGCACTGCGCGCCAGGGGACGCGATAGTCGTGAGCGAGCAAGACCTCGCCACGCCGGTTGGTGAACGTGTGCGCGACCCAATTGCCGTCGTCGCCCCGGGTACCCAAGCCATTGAGGAGCAGATCGTCGTTTGGGGGGAAGGTCGAGCCTCGCAGTAGCTGGCTCGTGTCGTGGATGACAAAGTAGCGGGCGAAGGGCGCCCCGGGAGCATTGTTGCGTGCCCGCGAGACCGGGGCATCGACTGTCGCCGCGAGCGCCTGCAGCCGTTCGGCGTTCAGAAGATTCCGCAAACGGGTGCGGTCGACCGCAGCTGGCCGCCCAATGTTCGCTTCCAGAAATGGTCCGAGCCGCTCCGGAATCGGCCCCAGCACGCCCACTCGGCGAACGGGGCTGAGGAGGCAGCGCGCCTGCTCGACGTCAGTGCCGCGGAACTTGAGCGCGGTCCTGTCGAAGCCGCATCGACCCATCGTGGATTGGCCGGCGGCAGGCGCCGCCAGGGACAGCGCGGCACATAGGATGACGAATCTTAGGTTGCGCGCCATGATCCACCCCCCGGATTGAGTCGCGACGCTACAATATACCAGATACGCATCGCTCGATAGGTGGGTGGCCCGTTCATCGCGGCTTCAGGCTTTCGGCGGCGAAATGAGCAATGGGCGCGACGAACGGGCTTGCGCTGTGCTACAAATGTGGCATGCTACCGGCGTAGCAGGAGACTGTCCTTGATCGAATCGCTGCCGCGCCGCGAGCGCGAGATTTTCGAAATATTGGTGAGCGCCGGCGAGGCGACCGCCGCCGAGGTGCGCGAGCGCATGGCCGATCCGCCTTCCTACTCGGCGGTGCGGACCCTGCTCGGCCGGCTGGAAGCGAAAGGCCATGTCCGGCACACGATGCGCGAGCAGAGCTACGTCTATCGCAGCGTGCCGCAGCGCTCGAAGGTGCGCGAGTCCGCATTGAAGCAGTTCGTGAAGACCTTTTTCGACGGCTCGGCGGCGAGCGCGGCGACGGCCCTGCTCGGCCTCACCAAGACGATGAAGCCCGAGGAGCTGGAGGCGCTGCAGCGCGCCATCGACGATGCGAAGGAGCGGCAGTGATGAGCTTCGAGTTCCTGATCGAAATGGCCTGGAAGTCGGCGCTGATCGCCGGCGTCGCCCTCGCCCTGGCCGCGACCCTGCGCTCGCGCGCCGCCGCCGACCGCTCCGCCGTGCTGCGCGTCGCGGTGACCCTGCTGCTGCTCCTGCCGCTCTTCTCGCTCGCTCTGCCCAAGCTCCAAATCGAGGCGTGGGCGGCACAGCCCGCGGCGATCGCCGCGGCTTCTCCGGCCGATTTCGCCGCGGTCGCGACGCCCGCAGCGACGGCCTCGCAGCGCGCCGCGGAGTTCGCCGCGCCCGCGCCGGAGCCGACGATCTGGGACGATCCCAGCCTGCTCTTCCTGATCCTCTATCTCGGCGGAGTCGCGATGGCGGCGGCGCGGCTCGGCGCCGGCCTGTGGACGCTGCGCCGCTGGACCAAAGGCTCGGGCGAGGTCGACTGCCCCGCATGGAACGAGGCGTTCGAGCGCGCCCGCTGGGCCGCCGACGCGCCGCGCGGGCTGAGGCTCCTGGTCTCCGACGAGGCGCCCTCGCCGCTGAGCTGGGGGCTCATGCGCCCGGTCATCCTGATCGACCGCGACACGCTCGGCGAGCCCGAGGATGCCGACGCCATCCTCGCCCATGAGATCGCCCACGTCGTCCGCCGCGACTGGGCGGTGCTGATGCTGACCCGGATCGCGGCGGCCCTGTTCTGGTTCAATCCCCTGGTCTGGCTGCTCGAGCGCGAAGTGGTCCAGCAGGCCGAGGAGGCGGCCGACATCGAGGCGGCGCTCTGCGTCGAGCCGACCCGCTATGCGCAGACCCTGGTCCATTGGGCCCAGTTCAACGCCGCCGGGCTCGTCCCCGCCAACAGCATCGCGCCCTCCGCTTCGGCGCTGGCGCGGCGGGTGCGCGCGATCCTCGACGCGCGCCGGCGCTCGGCGCAGGCCGGCTCGCTCTGGGCCGTGGCGGCGATCGCGGGCTGCGCTTTGTTCGCCGTGACGCTGGCGGTGCTGCAGCTGATCCCGGCCGCCGCCGAAGCGCGCGACGTCCCGGCGGCGCCGCGGGCGCCCGCCGCCGCCGCTGCACCGGCGCCGGGCGCCATCCCCAATGCGCCTGCGCCTCCGGCCGCCGCCGCCCCGCCATTGGTGGTGATCGGCGCTGTCGCGCCGGCCGCGCGGCCGGCCTTGCCCGTCAAGCTGGCGCTGCATCCGCACCCGGCCGCTCCGCCTGCGCCGCCCGCGCCCGGGCCGGCGCCTGCAGTCCCCCCGTTCCCGGTTCCGCCGGTGCCCGAGATCGACGAGGCCGCGATCGAGCGCCACGTCCAGGCCGCGGTGGCGGCGGCGACCCGCCTCGCCCGGGTCGAGACCCGGCGCATCGCCGCCGAAGCGGCGGCGGCCGCGCGTCACGGCATCGCCGCCGGCGCGGCGGGGATCGAGCAGGGCGCCGAGGGCCTCAGCGACGGCGCCCGCCGGATGGAGCAGGAGGCCGCCGAGCTCGGCTCGCAGCGCTATCGCGAGCGGCGCATCGCCGAAGCGGCGGCCCGGGGCGAGCATCTGACGCACGAGCAGCTGATCGAGCTGTCGCGCGGCCTGCGCGACGGCGCCCGCGGCATGCGCGAGGGCGCCCGCGAGATGCGCCGCGCCGCCGCCGACATGCGCCGCGACCGAAGCGACTGAGCCCCGCTCGCGGGCCAGCGCGCCATTGTAGTGGGGCCTCGCCGCGCCTAGCTGTGGCCGAACGGCTATGATGGGTAAGGCGTGCGCGTTTCCTGCATCAATGCGATCGGCACGGCGGTCCCCGGGCACGACGTCCACCGCGCCTTCATCGAATGGGCGGAGCGGCGGATCGAGGACGGGCGCGCGCGCCAGCTGTTCCGCCGCATGGCCGAGCGCTCGGGGATCGCGCACCGCTGGTCGGTGCTGGCGCCGGGCGAAGGCGGCGGATCGCCGGTCGCGCCGGGCGGCTTCTACGAAGGCGCGGCGCCGCCGACCTCGAAGCGGATGCAAGTCTATGCCGAGGAGGCGCCGAAGCTGGCGCTCGAGGCGATCGGCCGGCTGGCGAGCCAGGTCTCGCTGGCGGGAATCACCCATCTCGTCGTCGCCAGCTGCACCGGCTTCACCGCGCCCGGCATCGACCAGATCATCGCCGAGGCGCTCGGCCTCGCCGAGGTCGAGCGGACCCTGGTCGGCTTCATGGGCTGCTACGCGGCCGTCTCGGCGCTGAGGGTCGCGCACCATATCGTCCGCGCCGAGCCGGAAGCGCGGGTGCTCGCGGTCACCGTCGAACTCTCCTCGCTCCATCTCCAGGAGGAGACGGAGGTCGAGCCCCTGCTCGCCATGCTGCAGTTCAGCGACGGCGCGGCGGCGGCCCTGGTCACCGCCGCGCCGAAGGGCTTCGCCATCGAGGGCAGCTTCGCTACCTCGCTCGAGGATTCGGCCGGGCTGATCACCTGGACGATCGGCGACACCGGATTCGCCATGCACCTCTCGGGCGAAGTGCCGGCGCGGATCGGCGCCGCGCTGCACGACGACAGGGTGCGGGGGAAGTTGCTGGGGCCGTGGCAATTGGAGGAAGTGGACGCATGGGCGGTCCATGCCGGCGGCCGCTCGATCCTCGACGCGGTCGAGAAGGGGCTCGGGCTGGACCCCGAGGCGCTGGCGGCGTCGCGCGGCGTCCTGGCGCGCTACGGCAACATGTCCTCCTCGACCCTGATGTTCGTGCTCGCCGATCTGCTCGGCCGGCCGGAGGCGCGGCGCGGAATCGCGCTCGCTTTCGGGCCGGGGCTCGCCGCGGAGGGCTTCCGCTTCTCGAGGGCGGGATGAGCCGGCTCGGCCAGCGCCTCGTCGCCGACGAGCAGATGGACGACCCGGCGCTCGACCCCCAGGTCTATGCGGCGGTGATCGGCGACCTGGCGAAGGTCAACGCCCTGCTGATGGTCTATCGCCCGACCATCGCCTTCATCCGCCGCACGCTCAAAGGGCGGCGGAGCTTCACGCTCCTCGACGTCGGCTACGGCCAGGGCGACATGCTGCGCGCGATCGCCCGCTGGGCGCGCCGGCGCGGCATCGAGGCCGAGCTGGTCGGCGTCGATCTCAACGCGCGCAGCCTCGCCGCCGCCGCCGCGGCGACTCCCGCGGGCCTGCCGATCGACTATCGCACCGGCGACTATGCCGACACCGCCGGCGCGGGGTGGGACTATGTGATCTCGAGCTCGACCACCCACCATATGACCGACGTCGAGCTGCGCGCCTTCCTGCGCTTCATGGAGGCCGAGGCGCGGATCGGCTGGTACGTCAACGACATCCACCGCCACCCGCTCGCTTACTGGACCTTCCCGACGCTGGCGCGGGCGATGCGCTGGCACCGGATGGTGCGCGAGGACGGCTGCACCTCGATCCAGCGCGGCTTCCGTCGAGCCGACTGGGAGCGGCTGATGGCGGAATCGGGCATCGATCCGGCCGGGCCGAAGGTGGTGCGGCGCTTTCCGCTGCGGCTGTGCGTCGAGCGCGCGCGCTGATCGTCGGCGGCGGGCCGGCAGGCGCCGCCGCCGCGATCGCGCTCGCCCGCGCCGGCTCAGCGCCGGAGCTGATCGAGCGCACGAGCGGCCCGCACGATTTGGTCTGCGGCGGCTTCCTGGGATGGGACGCGCTGGCGGCGCTGCGCCGGCTGGGGCTCGACGCGACGGCCTTGGGAGCGCGGCCGATCGAGCGGCTGCGGCTCGTCTCCGGCGGGCGCGTCCTCGAGGCGAAGCTTCCCCGGCTCGCCGCCGGCCTGTCGCGGCGGAGGCTCGATGCGGCCCTGCTGGAAGCGGCGGAGGGGGCGGGGGCGCGGGTGCTGCGCGGCCGGGCGGTGCGGGCCGCCGAGGGGCGCCGGCTGCGGCTCGACGATGGCGAGATCGAGGCCGAGGCTTTGTTCCTCGCGACCGGCAAGCACGAGCTGCGCGGCCTCGCCCGGCCGCTCGAAGGGCGCGGCGAGGAGCCGGCGGCGGGACTGCGCGCCGCGCTGCCCGCACCCCCGCGCCTCCTGGCGGCGCTGGGCGGCTTCATCGAGCTCCATCTGTTCGACGAAGGCTATGCCGGCCTGCTGCTCCAGGAGGACGGCAGCGCGAACCTCTGCCTGTCCGTCTCGCGCCGCCGTCTTGCCGCCGCGGGGTCGCCGGCGGCTTTGGTCGAGACGGTCGCGGCGGAAGCGCCGCGCCTCGGCGACCGGATCGGCGCGGCGGTGCCGGAGGCGTGGGAGGCGGTGGCCGGCGTGCCCTATGGCTGGCGCGCGGCCGCGACCGGGCCGGGCATATTCCGTCTCGGCGACCAGGCGGCGGTGATCGCCTCGCTCGCCGGCGACGGCATCGCCATCGCCTTGACCAGCGGGCTCGGCGCGGCGGAGGCGTATCGGGACGGCGGCCCCGGCGCCGCCGCGGCCTGGCAGCGCGGCTTCGCACGCCGCGCGGCGCGTCCCGTCGCCGCCGCCGAGCGCCTCCGCCGGGCCGCCGAGCGCAGCGGGCCGCGCGGCGCGCTGATGCGGCTGCTCGCCGCGATGCCGATGCTGGTCCCGCTCGCGGCGCGGCTGACGCGGATCGGTTGACTTGGCCGCGGCGACGGGCAGTCTGGCGGAGAATTTTTCGAAGGACCGAACTCATGCGCATCGCCGTCGCCGCCCTCCTCGCTCTTGCCGCTCCGCTCGCGGCGCAGCCCGCTCCCCAGGCCGCGCCGAGCCCGGAGGCGATCGCCGCGGCCCTGGAACTGCTGCCGACGGAAAGGATCGAGCAGCAGCTTCTCGCCGGCACGCTTCAGATGACGGAGGCGGTCATCGAAGAAGAGGCCGAGGCGATGCGGCGGCGCGGCGAGGAGATGCCGCCCGAACTGCTCGCCCGGCTTCGCAGCCTTCTGCTCCAGGAGAATCGCGCGACCGCGGAGGCGATGCTGCCGACCTTCCGCACCGAAGCCGCGATGCTCTACGCGCGCTACTTCAGCGTCGAGGAGCTGCGCGAGCTCCACCGGCTCCAGCAGCATCCGGTGATGCGCCGGATGGAGGAGGTCGGGCCGGAGCTGATGACGGAGCTGATGCGCATCGGCCTGCGCGCCGCGGCCGACCGCCACCCCGAGCTGCAGCGCCGCATCGCCGAGACGGTCGCCGAATGGGAGGCCGAGCAGGCAGCGGCGCAGCGGAGGCCGGAGACCTGATCGCCGCCCGTTGACTTCGCCGCCTTCTTGGGCAGTCTGCGGCGACCATATCGGGGGTGACAAGAGCATGATTCGCAAGATGATTATCACGGCGCTGCTGGCGTCGGCGGGTTCGGTGGCGGCGGCGCAGGAGCCGCCGGCGACGGTTCGGGCGCCGGTGGTCGAGATCCAGCCGGTTCTCGCGCCGCCCGCGGCTGCGCCGGTTCCCGCAGTCGATCCGGCGCGGCTCGCCGCGGCGCGCAGCTTCGTCGACGCGGCCTATCAGCAGGCGCTGATCGAGCGCGCGATCGCGGCCGGAGTCCACGACGCCGCCGAGACCGAGCGCAAAGACCCGGAGCAGATGCGGCGCGACCCGCACCTCGCCGAGCGCACCCGGATCATGGAGCGGGTCGTCACCGAGGAGGCGGGCCGCATCCTGCGCGACCTCGATCCCAATTTGCGCAGCCTGCTCGCCGATTATTACGCGCGGCATTTCTCGGTCGCCGATCTGGAGGAAGGCGCGCGCTTCTACGCCAGCCCGCTCGGCCGCCGCTTCTTCGAGGGCGCCCTCGATATCGCCCTCAGCCCCGGCTACGACAGCGCGATGCGCGGGCTCACGCCCCAGATCGAAAGAGCGCTCGAGGGCGCCGATCAGCGCTATCTGGCCGCGACCGCGGACATCCCGCCCTTCCCGGGCGAGCGCCGCCCGGCGGCCGGAGCGCGGCCACGCCGCGCGGCGCCCTCGTCGCGCCCGGTGCCGGCCGCTCCGCCGCTCCCCGCGGCGGATCCCGCCCGGCTCGCCGCCGCGAGCCGGATGGCCGAGGCGATCTGGCCCGCCGGCCTGTTCGAGCGGCCGCTCGACCTGGTCCCCGCGCTGGACACCGTGGCCGCGATGCGCGTCGGCGATTTCGGAGTGCCGATCCCGCCGCAGGCGCAGATCGATCCCAACGCGACCCTCGCCGCCCTCGCCACCGGCTTCGATCCGCATTTCAGCCGCCGCCTGCCGGTCCTGGCGCGGTTCGGCGCGGGCGAGATCGCGCGGGTCGGGACGGCGATCGCGCCGGAATGGAAAAGGATCGCGGCGAATTTCTACGCCCGCGAATTCACCGTCGCCGAGCTCGACGGGATGACCGGTTTCTTCGGCTCGCCGGCCGGCCGCCGGCTCAACGTCGGCACCTACCAGGCGATCGAGGACCCGGCGCTGGTGCGCGGTATCGCGCTGCTGCTGCCGCGCCTCGCTTTGCAGATCCCGGCCGCGATGCAGCGCGTGGAGCAGGCGACGGCGCACCTGCCGCGTCCGGGGACGCCGGGCGGCGGCGAGGCGGGCGAGGACCACGACCATGGGGACGGCGACGACCACCATCACTGAACGGCCGTTCAGGCTCGGCTCAGGCGCGCCGGTTCAGGCTGGAGCAACCGAGTCGCGCGCCCGGGCGTTTCCCTGCGGGCGCCGCTTGTCGAGCATAGGAGGCTTGTATGCGTAGGACCCTGATCGGCCTCGCCGCCCTCGCGGTCGCGGGACCGGCGGCCGGCCATCCCAAGGACGATGCCGAGATCGGCCGCGCCATTCCGCATCCGGCCGAGGTCGAGGCCGCCGGGGACGCGGTGGATCGGGTCGTCGGCGCGTTGCTCGCCGTCCCGGTCGGGCCCCTGGTCGACGCGATCGACGCCGCCGATCCGGCCGGCGCCCGCTATCGCCGGCCGCACCGCCGCGACGAGACGCTCGGCGACATCGCCGCCCAGGGCGATCCCTATTTCGAGGAGCGGCTGCATGACGAGATTCGCGGAGTGACCGCGGGCGCCGGCGTGATGGCCGAGCGGCTCGCCGTCGCCGCGCCCGAGATGCGGCGCGCGCTCGAGCGGATGGAGGAGGACGTCGCCCGCGCCGTCGACGCCGCCCGCGCCCGCCGCGGCCGCCGCTGAGCTGAGCCCCGCGCGAAACCGGGGAAAGTATACATTCGGTGATTATCCCCTCGCGCCAAGTAAGTCATTGTGGCATACCACGGCTATGAGCAAGGCAAAAACCCCCACCCTCCGCCAGTTTCAGGACCGCTTCCCGACTGAGGAAGTGTGCTTGGATCACCTGATGCAGACCCGCTACGGCTCGCCGCACCAGTGCGAAAAATGCGACCGCGAAGCGAAGTTTTACCGGGTGACGAAGCGCCGCTCCTACGCTTGCGAGTGGTGCGGGCATCAGGTGTTCCCGACTGCCGGGACGCCCTTCGACCGCACCCGCACTCCGCTGCGCGATTGGTTTTATGTCATGTTCCTGTTCACGACGACGCGGAACGGGGTCGCCGCCAAGCGGGTCGAGCGCGAGCTGGGCGTCACCTACAAAACCGCTTGGCGCATGTGCCACCAAATCCGCGCCTACATGGCGAGCGTTGACGGCAACCCGCCGCTGGGCGGTTCGGGCGGGGTGGTCGAAATCGACGAGACGATTTTCGGCGGCGCAGTGAAGGGCAAGGGCAAGGGTCCGCACATCGCCGAGAAAACCGTGATCCTCGGCATGTTGGAGCGCGACGGCGACCTGATTACTCAGGTTATCCCGAACACCCGCCGCGTCTCGGTTCTCCCGCACGTCACGGCCAACGTCGCCGCTGGCAGCACCGTCCACACGGACGGCGCTTACTGCTACGATCCGCTGCGGAGCCACGGCTACCGGCACTCGACGGTCAACCATCACATCGGCGAACACGTGGCGCCCTGCGGCGCGCACGTCCAGACCATCGAAGGCTTCTGGGCGATGCTCAAGCGCGGGATCAACGGGACGCATATCCATGTCAGTCAGAAGCACCTTCCGAAGTATCTTGGGGAGTTTGAGTATCGCTGGAACATGCGTCAGGTGCCTCACCTGATGCTTGACCGGATGCTGGCTTCTTTCCAGCGCTAGGCGCCGGGCCGGACACCATCGCCTTCAAGAGGCGATCAAAGCGGTTATTCGCTTCATCCTTTTTCACGGGGCCAAGCCTCCTCTACCTGCGCTCGGTTCACTCTTAGGTTGTGATAGGCCCGCTCTGGCAGGTGGCCATCCCTGCCAGTGACCTGCGGACCATCACTCAGCGATTGGCGGACTATTTTCAGCTTCTTCCATTCGTCCGGCTGGATGATCGTGTAGCGCCCGCCTTCCCACAGGTCCGAGCCCCAAACTTCTATCTCGCCCGCCTCGGCCTTCTCCTCGAAGCCCCAGGTCGCATTATCAAGGTGGCTGGACTCTGTACGCGGATCGAAGCTGGCAAAGGTGAGCTCCCAACTGCCCCTCATTACGTATAGGATTGCTTCGGCCAATCCTACGTCATGGCGGAGGTACCGCGCGCGGGACGTAGGATCGTTCCCCACGAGTGCGCGACGAGCAAAATCAGGCCTACCACGCATCCCCTCGGCTGCGCGGCCTAAGACTTCCTGTATCGTCCGATTTTCCTCATTAGAGAGACGCGCATCAGTGAAATCCGACTCCTGATTAGGCGGCGGACCGTAGTCGCCCATGTCGAATTCGCGGCCGGAGATAGTGTCGCGCCAAGGCGGCCCCGAAGCTGGCGACGAAGGTCCAAAGATCATCGGAGCGGCTGGCACGTCCAGCTCGGGGCGCCGCGGCCTGCCGGTCCAGAGCAATGCTGCGAGGTAGCCCAATATAAGCAGGATCGACAGCGCCACGAACCAAGGCGCCGTCACGATGGGCCACCATTGATCGAACACTCTTTCGCCCCACACGCGGACCCTCGGAAAGGCGCCCGCGAGGCCAGCAACGAGGCCGACGCAGCCGCCGAAGAAGATGACGAGCGTTGGGCCAGCCCATGCGAGGAACTTGTGAGTCGTCGGGTATCGCATAGGGGCCATATACCACGCCTAGACCTCCTTGGCGCAAGGGGATAAGCGCCATACATTCAGCCTCGTGCAGCTTTCGTCCTCAGGGCGCCCGCGCCCGCTAAATGTATGCTGTCCCTGTTTTCCTCCGTGGACCTATTGCGCGCGGGCGCTAAGAGCCTGTTCTCATGTGGCAGCTCTATCAGTTCCCGCTCTGCCCCTTCTCCCGCAAGGTCCGGCTGCTGCTCGGCGAAAAGGGCGTGGCGCACGAGCTGGTGCGCGAATCGCCCTGGCTGCGGCGCGACGAGTTCGTCGACATGAATCCCGCGGCCCAGACGCCGGTGCTGGTCGACGACAAGCTGGGGACCGTGCTGATCGACAGCGCCGCGATCTGCGAATATTTCGAGGAGACCATCCAGAAATCGCCGATGATCCCGGGGACGGCGGTCAACCGCGCCGAGGTCCGCCGCCTCGTCGCCTGGCTCGACGACCGGCTCTATCGCGAGGTGGTCGCGCCGATGATGGAGGAGCGCATGACCAAGCGCCTGGTCTCGCGCGATCCGCCCGACACGCGCGTGCTGCGCGAGGCGATGAAGGTCGCCAACAATTATCTCGATTATCTCGATTATCTGCTCGATCACCGGCGCTGGCTGGGCGGGCCGGTGCTCAGCCTCGCCGACCTCGCCGCCGCCGCCCACCTCTCGGTCGCGGACTATCTCGGCGGCATCGAATGGCGCGGCCACAAGCAGACCACGGACTGGTATTCGGTGATCAAGTCCCGCCCCAGCTTCCGCCCCTTGCTGACCGAACGGATGGAGGTGATCGCGCCGCCCATCCATTACGACAAGGTCGACTTCTTCTAGCGGCTCTGCGCCGATTCGATCGCCTCGGCATAGATGCGCCTCGCGTCCGGGCTGAAGCCGACGAAGAGGATCTCGTCGAAGGCGTCGGGATGCGCGGCGAGCACCCCGGCCACCGTCTCCGCCGCGGCGGCGGCGGCGAGCGGCGCGGGATAGCCGTAAATGCCGGTCGAGATTGCGGGGAAGGCGATGGTGCGCAGAGCGTGGGCGCGGGCCAAGGAAAGGCTGTTGCGGTAGCAGGCGGCGAGCAGCTCGGGTTCGCCGTTACCGCCGCCGCGCCAGACCGGGCCGACCGTGTGGATGACGTGGTGGGCGGGAAGGCGGTAGCCGCCCGTGATCCGCGCCTCGCCGGCCGGGCAGCCGCCCAGCGTCCGGCATTCGCCGAGCAGCTCCGGCCCCGCCGCGCGGTGGATGGCGCCGTCGACGCCGCCGCCGCCGAGCAGGCTCTCGTTCGCGGCGTTGACGATCGCGTCGACCGCGAGCGTCGTGATGTCCGCCTCGATCGCGCGCCAGCCGGTCATGCGCCGTCCCTCAGGAAGCGGCGGATCCAGTCGGCGACGCGGGCGCGGTCGTCGGGCCGGTCGAGCGAGGCGAGGGCCGCGTCGGCATCGGGCAGGACGGCGCGGCGGAGCGCGATCAGCGCCTTGGCGTAATCGGGCGCGAACTCCGGGTGGAACTGCATCGAGATCGCGGGCTGGTCGCGATAGGCGAGCATTCCGAAGGGCGTGAAGGCGGAGGCCGCGAGAATGACGCTTTCCGGCGGCTGCACCACCACCTGGTCCTGGTGCGAAACCGGGACAGCGATGCTTCCCCTGCCGTCCAGCCAGGACGCCTCGCCGACCAGGTCGTAAGTCTGGAGGCCGACGCCCCAGCCCCTGTCCGACTTCTCGACCCTGCCGCCGAACGCTTCGGCCATGATCTGATGGCCGAAGCACAGGCCGACCAGCTTCGCCTTCCCCTTCGCCGCGCGCAGGAAGGCTTTGAGCGGCGCGATCCAGGGCAGGGAGTCATAGACGCCGGCGGGGGAGCCGGTGATGAGATAGGCGTCGTGCGCGTCGGGCCGCTCCGGCAGTTGCCCTGCGGCGACGTCGTAGCTGGTGGTCGCGAAGCCGGGGCCGAGCAGGGCGCGGAACATCGCCGGATAGTCGCCGAAGCGCGCCGCGAGATCGCCCGGCGGCCGGCCGGTCTCGAGGATGCCGACGTTCATGCCGCGACAATTAGGTCCGAAGCTGCGTCATTGCCAGGAGCGAAGCGACGAAGCAATTCAACGGGCGTCTGAGTCTGGCTCTGCCTTCCGCTGGATTGCTTCGCTGCGCTCGCAATGACGGCTAGAAGCGGAACCTGATTGTGGCGCGCAGGGTGCGGGGGGCGCCGGGTGCGATGTTGTTGTCGTTGTGGGCGGTCGCGAAATAGTCGGCGCCGGTGAGGTTCTCGAGGTTGAGCTGGGCTTCGACGCCCTCGGCCACCTCGAAGAAGGCGGCGGCGTCGAGGCGGGCGTAGCCGGGCAGCGAGACCGCATTGCTGATCGCGCTGGACATCCGCGAGCGCGCCACGACGCCGAGGCCGAGGCCGAGCCGCTCGCTGACGTCGTAGCGGTTCCACATCGAGAATTGGTGGCGCGGCACCAAAGGCACGTTGCGGCCGGCCGGGGCGGCGGCGGTGGTGCGGCTGATCTCCGCCTCCTGCAGCGCGTAGCCGGCGGAGACCTGCCAGCGGTCGGTGACGTTGCGCTCGAGGCCGATCTCGACGCCGCGGCTGCGCTGGGCGCCGGTCAGCACGATCGTGCCCGGCGTCGGCCCCGGCGCGCGGGTGTTGGTCCGGTCGAGCTGGTAGATTGCGAGGGTGGCGAGGAGGCCGGCGACCGGCTCCCATTTCGCGCCGACCTCGTAATTGTCGAAGCGCTCGGGCTCGAGCGCGGCGCCGGTAAGATCGAGCGAGGTGAACTGGTCGCCCGCGCTCGGCAGATAGGAGCGGCCGTAGCTGGCGTAGAGCGTCAGCTCGGGCACCGGGCGGAGGATCAGGCCGAGGCGCGGCGAGACGAGCGCGTCGGTGCGGCCGAAGCGG